>DAOPZJ010000002.1 GCA_035353335.1 Oscillospiraceae bacterium
TATCAATGAGATTCTTTCTTATCTTTTTTGTAACACATCATTGACAAACCAACATATCGAAAGCTGCCCCACTAATGATGATTATTGATGTTTCGCTTGGCAAACCAACATGCGGTGTATTCCGCATTTCAATAAACCTGCAGGCATACTCCTTTTTAAACTTTTTTTCCGTTGAGGAAAGTTGCGATGTAATTGTAATTCAGAATTCCGCCCGAAGGCGTTTCTCATTCAGGAGGGGCGTCTAAAATGAGATAGTCCCGAATCACAGTAATTATTCCCCTATGAAGAAAAAACTCTGTCAATTAAAAAACACCCGCAGATTCTGCGAGTGCTTTTCTTTGGTGACCCGTAGGAGAATCGAACTCCTATCTCAGCCGTGAAAGGGCCGTGTCTTAACCGTTTGACCAACGGGCCAAAAGCGTTTTAAAGACGCTTTTCACATCATTAAACCGCTTGGAAGCCTTGCTCTCTCTTGAACAAGCTTCGCGTGTTCACTTTAAAAAATCCGCTGAGCGGATTTTTCAATCGGGGATATCCCCTTTGCATCTCTGGTAGCGGCGATTGGATTTGAACCCATGACCGTCCGGGTATGAACCGGATGCTCTAGCCAGCTGAGCTACGCCGCCGTCTGTGCGAAACGCTTTGCTATCATATCATAACAGACGGCGGCTGTCAAGCACTTTATCACAACTTTCCTCGGACTTGAGAGAAGCTGAATCGATTTTCAGGCGATTGGGAAAAGTTCGTCCGCGTGGTTTTCGGGCGCGTTTCTCCGGATCTTTTTCGTTGTGGTTTTATCGAATTCCGCGGTTCTTACCGCCATCAATTTAACCATTTTATAATGGGGAAGTTTATGATTGGCACGTAAAACTGCATCGCGCATCATGTCCTTGACCGCGTCGGTATAGCCGGGGTCATCGGGATAGATTTCCCGCTCAATCAGTGCCTCGTTGACGGCATCATAATCAGGAAACAGCCGTGCGCAGATCGTAACTCTCCCGTCTTCAGCCGTCTGACTGCAGACCAGTGCTTCTTTGACAAACTTGTCTTCCTCGAGATAATACTCCAGTTCCTCCGGGAAGACCTTTTTGCCGTTGTCGACAACGATCATGTTCTTGCAGCGTCCGACGATCTTAAAAGCGCCGTTTTCTTTTTGCTGTGCCAGATCACCGGTGTAAAACCAACCGTCGCGCATGACCTTTTCGGTTTCTTCGGGATTTTCATAATATCCGAGCATCACGTTGCCGCCTTTGACAGCCAGCTCGCCAACGCCGTTTTTATCGGGATCGACGATTTGTGCCGATATACCCGGAAGCAGCATTCCGATGTCGTCGGGATTGCGGTAGAAATCGCCGTGCATCATGCACACGGGCGAGGTCTCGGTCAGACCATAACCGACGTGTACCTCAAAACCGAACAGCTCAAAGTTCTTGAAGGTCTCGGGATTCAAAGCGGCAGCACCACAAACTAATCTTCTCAGTTTTCCGCCGAAGAACTTATGAACCGACGGGAACAGCTTGCGCCTTGCTTCGGTGCCAAGCGGTCTTGCAATGGTTTTCAGCGCCGCGAATACTGCCGCCCCGCCTTTGATGGCCCGATATTTTTTAATGATTCCGGCCATCATATTCTCAAACAGCAACGGGACCCCGATAAAAATTGTCGGGCTGTAAAGCTGCAAATCAGCGGGAATCGTGCGCAAGCTCTCGTTGTACGCGATGCTTGCACCGCCGTAGAGCATCGTCAGAAAACCAGCCATGCACTCATAGGTGTGGTGCAGGGGCAATACCGAAAGCGAGCGGTCTTCGGGCGAGAGGGAGATCACCTTTCTCACACTGATGACGTCGGACATGATGTTGTTTTGGGATAACATGACGCCCTTTGCGACGCCGGTGGTGCCGGACGTGAACAGCAGAATACCAAGTGCGAACGGATCGACATGATGCCGGTCATAAGATCTGTCGCCAGCGTCGAGCAGCGTTTGCCCAACCCGTTTGAACTCGGGAAAATCGGCGGTGGAGAGGCGTTTGAAATCGCCTGTACACTCATCCAGCGTCTTTTTGACCTCGGGGGCATAGATCACCGCGGCAGCTTTGGAGATATCGAGGATGTTCTGAACCTCGTGGCTCTTGAGTTCCTTGTCGATGGGCAGAATAACGCCGACGCCGCAGCAGACCGCCAGATAGGTCAATGCCCAATCATAGCTGTTCTTGCCAATGACGGCGACCTTTTTGCCCTCAAGCCCAAGGGAATTCAAATAGGTGGCCAGACAGATCATCTCCCGCATCGCGCGGTCATAAGAGATTTCGATCACACGCTCTCCCCGTTTGAAAAGAAAAGCGACATTGTCGGGATAGTCCCGTACGCTCCGGGTCATCATTTCGCGCAGATCGCGCATTTCCGGCACATTATATACAAGTTCGTTCATCCGAAATCTAACTCCCCTTCCGTGTTGTCTCAATGAAAACCGATTTATCAAAATCTTGGCGATGAAAAAGAATGGGTATACTTTAGTCGTCATTTGTCCTTGACCGTCAAATACACCTCTGTTATAATATAGAATAAATGAATTTCTTTGTCAAGAAAGGAAAACTTTCCATGAACTGCAATGAGATTTCCACCATCTATGCATCCGTCGGCGGCAAAGGCGACGGACTCCGTTCTGACCGACCCATCGGCGATTTGAAAAAAGCACTCTTGATCGTCGAGGAACTGCGCGGAGCGGGCCAGCTTCAACCCGTCACAATCAAACTTTTCGGCGGCGAATACTTTTTATCCGAGCCGCTTTTGATCAAAAACCCCGTCGGCAATCTGGTGATTGAGCCCTATGACGACAAACCGGTCGTCATCAGTGGCGCAAGGCCCATCACGGGTTTTCAAAAGGCAAAATTCAACGGCACGGATTGTTTCTCGGTCTGTCTCGACGACATCAAAACAGGCAAATGGGATTTCACCGACCTCTGGGTCGACGACACGCGTGCCGAGTTGACCCGTTATCCCGAAACCGGTTATCTGCACAAGCTCTCTGTCGAGGTCGAGAGCGAGGTCCTGCACCACGGTTCCAAGTGGATGATCGCTAAAAAAGAGGACATCAAGGACTTTAAGAATCTCACCAACTGCATCGTCTCCTTCTGCCACTATTGGATTGACGAGCACACCCCCATTGAGTCCTATGACAAGGAAACGGGAAAGCTCACGTTCAAATATACCAGCCGCTTTGAGATTCATAAAGACATCGAATATTACCTCGAAAATGTCGCGGAACTATTCAAAAAGCCGAACCAATGGTATCTCGACCGCCCGTCCGGTATGCTGTATTATGTCCCGCGCGACAAAAATCAAACCCCCGAAACCCTTGTAGCATACGCGCCCGATGTATCGTCGCTGTTTGAGCTGCACGGTATCGAAAAAGACAACCGCGCCGCAAAGGGCTTCTCTCCGGTTACAGGTGTCTCACTGCGCGGCCTGACGTTTTCTCATACCCGGGGCGATTATGTTGGTTCGACCAAAATCCATGAAGGCCAACCTGCCATACCGACGGCTTCCGACGGACAGGGTGTTGCAGGTGCAAAAGGCGTCATTAATCTGACTTATGCCGAAAACATCACGATTGAGAACTGCCGGTTTGCAAATTACGGGCTCTACGGCATCTGCGCCGAGGACGGCTGCAGCAACCTCCGCATTTTGAATAACGAGTTCACCGACGGCGGCGCGGGAGGCATCAAACTCAACGGCGGTACGGCCTATTTCGACCCCGCTCGCATCAACCATCATAACCTCATCTCCGATAACCGCATTCTGCACTGCGGACGCCGTCATATGGCTGCCTGCGGCGTGCTGTTTATGAACAGTTACGGCAACACGATTGTCCACAACGAAATCGGCGACCTCTATTACAGCGGCGTCTCGGGCGGCTGGGTCTGGGGCTATACCCCGAGCGTCACCCGCGACAACCTGATCGCCTATAACCACATCCACGACCTCGGTCACGGCATCCTCTCCGACATGGGCGGCGTCTATTTACTCGGCGCGCAGCCCGGAACGGTCGTGCGCAACAACCTCATTCACGACATCAACGACCGCGAATACGGCGGTTGGGGCCTGTATACCGACGAGGGCAGCGCGGGTGTTTTAATGGAGAACAACATCTGCTATAACCTCTCCGACAACTGCTGCCACCAGCACTACGGCGCGGGCAACACCATCCGCAACAATATATTCGCGTTCGCCGGCCGCAATCTGCTGCGCATCTCGCGGTTCGAACGGCACCTGTCGTTAATCGCCGAGGGCAATCTATTCTATTCGGCGGGTAAGCCGATGTATTCCTTCTGCTACACACCCAACGCCGAACAAAACCATATCACCGACCGCACGATCTGTTTGCGCAAGAATCTCTATTTTGACACCAAATCCGCCGAGCCAATGATGCTCGACCTGCCCGGCTTCCGGAAATTCGATGAGATCAAGTCCTATGAAAACGAGGAGGACAGCGTCGTCGCCGATCCCATGTTTGTCAACCCAGAACACTTTGATTTCACCCTGAAACCGAATTCCCCTGCCTTTGCTCTTGGCTTCAAGCCGATTGATGTCTCGAACGTCGGGCCGAGGTCAGTGTAAAGTTTAAAATGTAAAATTTAAAGTGAAAAAGCCAATATACCGTTAACAACTATAAATATAAATGATATCCCCTCAATAAATGAAAACCCGGCGGCGGACGAGAAAACGTCCGCCGCCGATTTTTCATTTCAATTCGCCTATTTTTTCCCCTTCGGCGGGAAATAATTTTGAATCATGCGTTTGGTCTGCTGCAATTGTGTCGATATTAAAATGATGACTTGTCCCGGGATGCCGATCGTAAAAATCAGGGCGATGTTTTCCTCCAAAAACAGAATATAAAGAGAAAACAAAATGCCCCACATCAACAGCGAAACAATCAAATAGTTCCACTTTTTGTTGCGGCCCCAGATCGAATTGAACACCAGAGCCACAATGCAAGAAATCGGCACCGCATAGATAAAAATCGTCCAGAGCCGCAATTTGATACCGATCAGATATAACACGGCAAACAAAATCGTTGCCACTAACCAGACCGCTGCAGTCGCCAATAAAGCGATGGTCACATGGTTTTTCCGGCGTGCGGCGGCAATCTCGTCTGGCATTACCTCGGGCTCGGGTAGTTTGTCATCAGTATGTTCAAATAACAGAAAATCGACCGTCACCCCGAACAGGTCGGCGATCTCTTTTAAAACGGCTATATCGGGAAGCGACTCGCCGCGCTCCCATTTTGATATCGCTTTGTCCGAGTAGTGCAGCTTTTCCGCGAGAGTGATTTGGGTCATTCCGGCCGCACGGCGCAGGGATGCGATATTTTGCGAGATTAAGTGTTTCAGGTTTTCCATGGTAATATTCTACCACATCAAAATTTAAAATGCAACAGCGAAATTTGGCTGTATAACGCGAAATTCTACCAACAGTAGAGACACTCAAAACCGTCTCTACCGCCCCTATTTGCAAGGTAGAAACACATTCGGCAACAGTAGGTGGTATTCGGAATCAAAATGCGATAAAAATAAAGCAGAACATATTCCGAAGGGAGTGCATTTTTAATGGCAAAATCGAGAAAACCGAAGGGTAAAATCACCTATTATCAGGTTGAAAAATTTTCAACCCTGCGTGAAATGCTGGACAAATCCGCCGCCGAAGCCGGCGATACTGTCGCATTCCGCTATAAAGAAAACGAGCATGATTACGAAAAGACCTACTCCGAATTTTTATCCGATACCGAAGCTCTCGGCGCGGCTCTGACCGATCTCGGGCATCGCACCGACCACATCGCATGCATCGGCATTAACAGCTACCGCTGGGCTGTGACTTACCTGACCGTGGTCAAGAGCGCCTGCGTATTCGTTCCGATCGACAAAGAGCTTCCCTCCGACGACATCATCAACATTCTCATTCACAGCGACAGCCGCGCGGTTTTCTGCGATGCGCACTACCTTCCGATTCTCAAGGAAAACGCACACCGCCTGCCCGACATCGAGAACGTGATTTGTTTTGACAAGACCGACGCGGCAATTGGAACTTTACGTCTGTACGACTTCGACACTCTACTCGAGAACGGCAAGTCCATGGATAAGCATGAGTACGATATACTACAAAACGACCCGATGAAGTTACGTATGCTGGTGTATACTTCCGGAACGACCGGCATGGCAAAAGGAGTCATGCTGTCCGAACACAACCTCGTCTCGAGCATTTATTACGGCCTCCAGGTCTCGACGGTCTATGACACCTGCCTCTCGGTACTGCCCTATCACCATACCTACGAGGCGGTCAGCGGCATTTTGGTCTCACTGCACCACCATTCCACAATCTGCATCAACGATAAAATCCGCAATGTCCAAAAGAATCTGATGCAATATCACCCCTCCTATGTCTATCTGGTTCCGGCATTCGCGGAGTTTTTCTATAAAAAGATCAACGAGAGCATCGACAAGACCGGCAAGCGTCAGGATTTTGACAAAGCAATCAAGATTTCAAATGCCCTACTCAAAGTGGGCATCGACGTCCGCCGCAAGCTGTTTAAAAACATCCACGAGCAGTTCGGCGGGCGGCTTATCAAGATCGTGTGCGGCGGCGCTCCGATCCGGCCCGAAGTCGGCGATTTTTTCAACGCCATCGGCATCAACCTGATCAACGGTTATGGCATTACCGAGTGCTCGCCGCTGGTCTCGGCTAACAATGACACCTTCAATGATCCCACGACGGTCGGCGTTAAATTGCCTTGTGTCGACATCAAAATCGACAATGAGACCGAAGACGGCACCGGCGAAATCTGTGTGCGCGGCGACGTCGTGATGATGGGCTATTATAAAAACCTCGAACAGACCGCCAAAGTGTTAGTCGACGGTTGGTTTTATACCGGCGACTACGGCCGTATGAACGATTACGGCCAGCTCTTGATTACAGGCCGCAAAAAGAATATTATCGTGCTCTCGAACGGCAAAAACGTCTATCCCGAGGAGATCGAGGCCTACATTGCCCGCCTGCCCTACATCACCGATGTCATTGTGAGTTCCGACGCAAGTAAACACGGCGAGCAGTTTTCGTTGATCGCAGAAATTTATTGCGAAGAGGGCGTCAGCGACCACTCGAATCTGGATGTTCTCGGCGAAATTCAAAGCGCCTGCGCGGGCCTTCCGCCGTATAAGATGATCTCGAAAGTCGTCATCCGCACGGAACCGTTCCCCAAGACCACGACCAACAAAATCAAGCGCAACTATGCGAGTTAAGCGCTAAAGATAGGGAGCTGCGATCTCGGCGCACCATTCGGACCGGAAATGTTAATTTAAAAACTCAAAAAGCCGTGTGCAATCATCAAATGCATACGGCTTTTATTTCCGAACCGAATTCGTCTATTCTTGAAACTACTATTGCGATTTTCCTTTTTTGCTTAAATCTACCTTAAGATAAAATTACCAAACCGTTTTTATTTTATCATGAATCCGGAGAAAAATCAAACTTCGCTTTTTGAATTTTTTTAATTTTTAAAACGGCGAAAAATGAGAATTCAAAACACGGAGCGCTTTCCATGTGAAATGGCATACATTTGCGCGTTTTGGGACAATTCAAAAGTCGTTTTTGCGCATACTAACCGACGGAATCTCTTTGAGATTTCATATTGATTTTGTCAAAATAAATAAACAGGCAGGTGTGAATTTGAAACAAAAATTCAAAACGACATTGTCGGTTCTTTTGGCATCAATTTTGCTGTTTATGATATCGGTCTTCCCGATGGCCGCGCAGACCGCCACTTATAAAGTGGTCAAAGGTGACACCCTATGGAAGATTGCCGTCAAGTATCAGGTGGGCGTCAGTGAGATCATCGCGCTCAACCCGCAGATTACAAATCCCGCTCTGATCTACCCCGATCAAGTCATCAAGATCCCGCTGCCGGACGCCCAGCAACTGGCGTATGAGCAAAAGGTCGTGGACCTGGTGAACCAAGCCCGAAAGTCCAACGGTCTGAAACCGCTGACCATCAACTGGCAGCTGGCACGCGTTGCCCGCTATAAGGCGCAGGATATGCACGATAAGCACTATTTTTCGCATACGAGCCCGACTTACGGCTCGCCGTTCGATATGATGAAAGCCTTCGGCATCACTTACCGAAGTGCAGGTGAAAACATTGCGATGGGTTATACAACTCCGCAAAGCGTCTTCGACGGTTGGATGAACTCTCCGGGACATCGGGCGAATATTCTGAACGCAAGTTACACTCAGATCGGCGTCGGTTTCTTCGAAGAGGGCTATTATTGGTCCCAGATGTTCATCGGGTAATCATTTAATAATTTTTTATCGCCGCTCCGTCACCCGGGCGGCGTTTTTATGACGAATGAATTGACATTGCTCTGCCCAAATGATAGGATAACAACGAAATCATTTTAAAGAATTTGAATTCACGTAAGAGGAAAGGAAACCTTTATGACCGGTCAAAAATTCGATAAAGATGCCTGTATAGCCCTCTTGCGCGAAAAACAACAGTCGCTTTCCGAAAAGAGGCTTAAGCGTTATCCTCAGCGCGGTGATTTTTCAGTCGAAGAAATTGTTGCAATCAAAGCGTATTTCGGCCCATGGCCGCGGGCGCTCGAAGCTGCCGGTTTAAAACCGCCGCGCCCAATTGACCCAAAGCGGAAAGCAAGACGATAACATTTTGCTTGAATAGAAATGAAAAACAAAATGCGGCCAATCTAGCAAAAACCGGGCGTCACGACATCGGACGCCCGGTTTATTTTTTAAAAAGGTATACAATAGACTTCAAGAGATGGTTGCCAACAAATCCTCCGTAATTTCCTGCATTTGGCACAAGTCCACCTGATTGCTGTTCATTAAATCGACCAGTGTGTCTGCAGTTTCACGCGAAGTCGTAACGTCCCGGAGCATGCATATCCCACTCCGGAAACGCTCCCGCCCAATAATCGCATAACCCTCATGCGATCCCGCCTGGCAGTCCGTGTACTTTTCGCAAGCTGTTTTGTACTGAAATTTGCCGAAACTCAACATGACTTTTTTGCTCCATTCGAAATTTTGTTTTGTTTTTTAGTGAATGCACGGTGAAACCCCGTTTCATCCGGTCATTTGCGGCTGCAGCCTGCAC
Source organism: Oscillospiraceae bacterium (assembly GCA_035353335.1). Classification (NCBI taxonomy): domain Bacteria; kingdom Bacillati; phylum Bacillota; class Clostridia; order Eubacteriales; family Oscillospiraceae; species Oscillospiraceae bacterium. The sequence goes on from DAOPZJ010000002.1 coordinate 9,155, forward strand.
TGCTTAATATTGGGACCGGATACCATGGTTTTCCCCTCTGCATATATAAACAATCGAAAAGGCCGTTTTCTTACATTTCAATAAAAAAATTGTTAAAAAATATTTCGACATATTTCGACAAATAGATGAAAAATATACCTTACGGCTTTAAATAGCCATATTTTAACTTTTATCAGAAAGAGATTTCCATTTATTTTACAGCAGGATTATCACTCTCATCCTTTTACTGATCTTCGACATGCGAATAGATCAGATAAAAGGCGCGTTCTTCAACCGAAAATATAAGCAGTTTACGATTGAAAACTACTTCTCGACCGGCCTATTTAACCGTTTCGAGCTCATTTCCGACGAAACCGCTTTCATAAATATATGGGTTTTTAATGATTTTATTTTTTCTTACGATATCAAATTCCTTTGACCAGCGCGGCGCCTGCGGCCAGCGACATCAGAATAATAACCGCCACTGCGGCGACTCTGAATATTATGGCGGCGACATACCGACGGTGTTTTTTTACAAACCCCTCCGGATGGCGCAGCATCTGTTCTTTCCGTGTTAAATACCGTTTGCTGAACGAGACATTTTCACCTTCTGCTTTCTCAATGACACCCGCATAGTCAGAAAGCAGCGAGTCCGTCAGCGCCTCTTTCAGTACCGCATCCAATTGATCGCCCATTTTTTAATCCTCCCAATCGGATTTTAAGGGAACTTTTCCCCTTCACTATATAAAACAATTAAGAAGGCTGTTTTCTGACACCTGATAAAAATTTATTTGGAAATTTTCGTATTTTGGAGTTGATTTATATTTTCCTCTCTCATCAGTTTACGAATTAACATTTCTTTACCTCGCTTGATGCGGGTTCCGAGGATTTTTTCTTCGATATTGAGTTCCCGTTCGATCTCTTCATAACTCCACTCGCACACAATGCGCAGATATAAAACATCTTCATACACCGATGGCAATTCTCTTATTGACTCTTTCAGCCGTCGGTAATTGATCTCATTTTTAAAACCTTCAATCGTTCTGTCTGTTTCCGCCGCATACCAATCCTGTGGGTTAAAATACTCCACCTGGGATTCTCTTTTCGCGGTATTGAGCGAGATGTGTCTGACGACAACAATCAGCCAGGCCTTCAATTCCTCTTCGTTTTTTCGTTTCAGTTCCGAAAGATGCTCAATCGCTTTGACAAAAGCGTCCTGAACCGCTTCCTCCGCCTTTTCCTTAGAATGCAGAATCCGGTTTGCAATCACAAGCATCAGTTTTTCGTTTTTTTCATAAATTTGCGCGAAAAACAACCGGTCATCTCCGTTGTCAGCCAAAGTCAATAATGTTATAAGCATGATTAACCCCATTTACACCTTAATGCCTGTTCCCTCTGTATGATATCATAAGAAGGGCCGGTTATCAAGGCGGGTGATGCGGCGAAAAAGGGATATGCGGTAATCTCCGCATATCCCTCATTCTCATTGATGATATTTATTTCATTCAGCCTTTAATGTGTTTCATCGTCAATTCCGTCATCTCTTCAACCGAGACCGTTCCGACGCCGAAAATCGAAGTGTCCACTTTTTCGTTGAATACCGAGGTCCAGTGTTTCGGAATGCCCGCCGCGCCGATCGCCATGCCGACAATCGAGCCGACGGTCGCGCCGTTGCAGTCGGTGTCAAATCCGGTCTGTACCGCAAGGCAGATTGACTTCCCGAAATCAAGCCCCCCGAAAATCAAGGCGGAAACCACAATCAGCGCATTCGAAATCGTGTGACACCAGTGATATCCCGTACCCTCGTCATAGTTTTTATGAATCCACGCCATGCAGGTCTCGGCGTTCTCTCCGTTGTCGATCATAGCAAGCAGTTTTTGAATCTCGTCATAAAGCCGCGAGGTTATCGGAATCTGCCGCAGTCCCGCGTTGATGATCTTCCGAACGTCGCTTGTCACCGCCGCATCGGCAATCATCGCCGCGACGAACATCTCGCCGTAGATGCCGTTTTTCACATGCGAAATCGAGGCATCCCGCCACGCCATATCGGCGGCCTCGACCGGATCACCGGGGTTTATATAGCCGAAATAGTCGGCCCGAATCTGCGCGCCGATATATTCGCGGAACGGATTTTTAATAATCGCCGAAACCGGCGGATAAAAACCGTTTACAAAGTTGACAAATGCCACCCGCTCGGCGGTGCAGTAGGCGTCCTTCGGCTGATTCGCGAGCCAGCATTTTGCCACGTCGATCGGTTGAAATTCCCGCCCGTATTTTTGGAGCAGCCGGGTCGCCGCCATCACGGTGTAATTGGTGTCGTCGTCGGACGGCGCATTCGGAATGGTCTTTGCATAACTGCGCTTTTTAATCGGGAACGTATATTTCGTTGCAATCTCATCGGTGATCTCATCGGCCGTTATATAGCGATGCATCGGATAGTTCCCGGTCTCTTTGAGCAGCGGAATCAGTTCTTTTGTACGAATACCCTCAATGGGTTTCCCGAGCAAACAACCCGCAATTCTCCCAAGCCATGCGCCCTTGATTTTCTCTTTCAATGTTTTTATGTCAACCGGAGCGGCTTTGTCCGAACTGCCCTCACATAATGCCTTGATACCTTCTAAATCGGACGGCTCGTTAAACTTGTAGCCCTCCTGCTTTTTGCAGCTCTTCAAAAGCCCGTATAAAATCTCGGCCATTTCCTCACGGGCTTTTCCGGGCGGCAGCAGGCTGATCTCGTTGGCGAGCTTTTTATAGGGTTCGATATCATATCCCTCGTCCGCCATCTGCACACACTCGATGTGGATGTTGGCTGAATAGACCTCCCACCCGTGCATGTCGGCATAACTCGGTACAAATTCCCGATTAAAACGCAGTTCCTCGTCATTATTAGCGGCGGTCTTGGCGCACACCAATCCGTCGAGCGTGACATTAAAATATTCGGCGATTGCGACAAGCTTGTCCAGTTCCGGTCTTGTCGTGTCCGATTCCCATTTTTGCACCGCCTGCCGCGAGACATGCAGAATGTCCGCCAGTTCCTCCTGCGTCAGTCCTGCTTTGGCGCGCAGCGCTGCGATTTTGCTTCCGATAGTCATATCTCATTACCTCCCGGATAAACTCCTGTATAACTCAATTATAGCCGCTTCCGGTTCGAAATCCACCACCCGCGGTGGAATAGAAAAAGCAACCTGCGGTTGTCTTGCCTTCCGCCGTGCCAAGAACGGCACGGTGTTAAAGGGAATGGGGGCAAGGAATTCACATTGTGAATTCCCCGGACGAATTACTCTGTAATTCGTCTATCGTCTGTAACAGTGGTGGGATTCATTCTTATTTGCCTTTTTTTGCGACAATGATATCTCTTAAAATGGCTTGATCCACCCGATGCTCTAACTGCGCATACGGGCCGTCGTTTAAAACAGTCAACCCTTTCCTTTCAAAAAGCTCCGCCATCTTTTCACGCGCAAGCACATTGCTGTTCCATGAAAGAACCATGCAGCCGCCCGGACGCAGCACTTCCACCCACCCCGGCAGACAAACCTTTAACAGTTCGGCGGGGCTGCGGGTCATCGCGGACTGCTTTTCGTCGGTCACATTGGTATGCTGAACCCCGTAGGGCAGGTCGCCGACAATCATATGAAAGAAGTTCTTTTTATAGTATTGCGCCGCAAACTGCGCGTTCCCCGCAATCAATTCCGCAGTTTTAATCTTGCCTTCTTTTTGCTCCTGTCGGTTTCGCGCAATCTCAAAGGTGCTGCGCAGCGCGGTAAACGACTTGTTCGAACCCGAAATTCGCACCGTTTTATATTCGAACTTATATTTCGCGGTCTCTAAAAACTTCTGTAGAAACCGCACCGCTTCCAAGGTGACTTTTTCACCGATTTCGATGCCGTACACATCATAACCCTTGATAAGTCCCTCGAACAGCGTTGTGCCTTTCCCGGCCAGCGGATCAAGCAATTTCAGAGGCTCGTCGCAGGGTTGAGAATATCGCGCGATGTTGATCATCATCCGTGTAAAAATTTCGTTGGTCTTCCCCGTGTATTTCAGCATCGCGCTGATGCCCTCTTCGACAAAGTGCTCGTCGGAGCGCAAAATCGGACGCAGCCGCAGCCCGCCGTCTTCACCCTCCAGCGCAAACAGCGCATAGACGAATGACAATCCCGAGACGATTTTGATATCATCTTCCGACAACTCCCCCGCCGTCTCAAACACGAGGTATTCGTTCCCGCCGATATTTTTATTCTGAGGTCCGCAACACTTCGAGGAAAGCCGTTTTGCCGCAATATCAAACTCCGACAGCGCCAGTTTTAAAGCCGTCTCAAAATAGACCCGGTTATGCCCCGGATGATATAAAATCGCATATCTCATAACGCTTTTCTCCCTGCTTCTTTTTCCGCTTTCGGCTCCGGTTTGCGCAGCTTCAGCGTCACTCCGCGTTTACTCGCAATTTTTTCGAATAATCCGACCGCCGCCGCAGCTTTTTCTTTTGGCGTATCGGATTGACCGTGAGCAGTAAACTGTTGTATCACCAATTCGATATCTTCCAACTCCATCAGATTAACTGCCAGACAATAATAACTCTTTCTTTTACCGTCGTCGAAATGGTTAAGTAATTTATTTAACAGTGTGACTTTACGATTCAGTTCAACCCGATAAGCCTCGAAACCGATCTCTTTGATCTTTTCGAAATTCTTCATCTGGTTTTGATGGGTGATAAAGGAATCGTATTGTTCGGCCCCGTCATATCGTGCACAGGGGTATTCTGCGCACAGTCCGCAATATTCGACTTCATGGCGGCGGCAGCACGATAAAAAGCCGCACGAAGGGTGCTTCTGCGAAAACCCTTCGGCACCGCAGCCCGGGCACCGGGAAGGACCGTCGGTAAAAAAACGCGGACACAAGCCGCAGTTCAGTCCGCAGGCAGAAAACAGCGGGTACTCTCTTGCGCAGATTCCCATAAAATCCCCCCGAATTCATTCTGAACCGATTATATCATGATTTGCATTGAAAAAACAAAACTCCCGCAGCATTTTCGCTGCGAAGGTTCTGTCTTTCTTTGTTTATTATGCGGTGAGCAGCCGCAATACCGTCGGGATATGCATATACCTGCCCTCGATGCGATATCCCTCGCTCCCGTCTTTTGCGGTTCCGATTTGGGTCGGCAGTTCTCCGAGCGCATGTTCCACGTCTTCGACCGGCAATTTGCAAGCCTCGGCAAGTTCTTTTACAGTGATGTATACGCTGTAATCCTTCGCTGTCAGTTCGCAGAGCCCGAAAATCACCTTCAACGTGTCTTTGTTTTCAAACGTCTGCAAAAAGCTGTGGATATCCCGCAGCTCGGCAGCCGAAACGGGGCGCTCGATCTTGCCGTTCGCGATCAAGATGGTGTTGCCCTTCATCACCGAAACACCCTCGGGTTCGCTGCAGGCCGAAAATCCCCACTGCCCGAGCCCGTTCTCAGCGATCCGATCCCGGCTTGTGTCCCACGGCACAAAGCCCTTGTAGCCCCTCGAAACCGCGCCCTCATGCAATATAAATCCCAGCTTGAACGCCAGCGCAAAACTCTCCTCGGCGGGCGACTCCTGAAACAAGGCCTTGATTTTCAAATACACATCCCCGAGTGAGTCGGCGGGTTTATATCCAAGCAGCGCATCGGTGGTCACGCCGAAGTAGGCGGCAATCTCCGGCAGCAACGCGATATCGGGGCAGCAAGCGCCGTTCTCCCACTTCGAGACCGATTGGTTGGTCACTCCGAGCGCCTGCGCCAGTTCCTCCTGCGTGATATTTTTTTGCTTACGCAAAAACGCAATCTGTTCGTTGATTTTAATCGACGTGGTTATTCCTCCAAACAAGTTTGTTGGTAGGTCCCGGCGGCAAAAAGTATTTTGCCGCCTAAAGTTCGCAAGCGAACTATTTGTCTTGATTATAATGATAAATTCCTGTAAAAACAATGACGCGTTTTTTGGACTTCTTTGTACATTTCCCAACCGTGAGTTGGATTAGCCAAATACTTGCCCCCTTGAGCAATCCGGGTTATAATAAAATCAGACCACAAGCAAGGGACGGAAAAACATATGAAATTTATCTCATGGAATGTCAACGGCCTGCGCGCCGTCATGAATAAGGGGTTTCCCGAATATTTCACCGCTGCCGACGCCGACATCTTCTGCGTCCAAGAGACCAAGATGCAGCGCGAGCAAGCCGATATCGAATTTGCGGGTTACACGTCCTATTGGAACAGCGCCGAGAAAAAAGGCTACTCCGGCACGGCGGTCTTCACCCGCCTTGAACCGCTCTCCGTCTCCTACGATTTCGGCACCGCCGAACATTCGGGCGAGGGCCGCGTGATCACGCTGGAATTCGAACAGTTTTATTTCGTCACCGTATATGCACCCAACTCTCAAAACGAATTGGCGCGTCTGCCCTATCGGATGCTTTGGGAAGACGCATTCCGTGACTATCTGACCGCGCTCGACAAACAAAAGCCCGTGATTGTCTGCGGCGACCTGAATGTCGCGCATAAAGAGATCGACCTTAAAAATCCCAAGCCGAATATGGGCAGCGCGGGTTTCACCAATGAAGAGCGTGAAAAATTAACTGTTCTTTTGCAGTCCGGTTTTGTCGATACTTTCCGCCTGCTTTATCCCAATAAACCCAATGCTTATACATGGTGGTCTTACATTTTCAAAGCGCGGGAGCGCAACACCGGCTGGCGCATTGACTATTTTCTTGTCTCGGAACGGCTCGCGAACTGCGTCCAAGACAGCATCATCTATTCGGAAGTCATCGGCAGCGACCACTGCCCCGTCGGATTGATTTTAGAATTGCCATCTTAAGTAGGACGGATGAAATATTCTCCTCTGTGAAGAAGTGCCCGCCGCAGCGGGCAGGATGGTTCCCCCGTCCGCGCTTCTGAATTCTTAACTCTGAATTTTGAATTATAAGATCTATCTCTTCGAAAGAAGGTCTAATTATGCCGACCTGCTACATCTTCGGCGCCGGTGAGCATTACGGCCCGCCGCCCGTTCCCGCTCCCGGCGATCTCGTCATTGCCGCGGACGGCGGCTTGATTTATCTTGAACAGCACGGCCTCGCCCCCGATCTCGTGGTCGGCGATTTCGATTCGCTGTCCGAAAAACCGGCTTCCGGCGTAAAAACCGTCGTCTTGCCTAAAAAAAAAGACGATACCGACATGGTCGCGGCTCTGAGGGAGGGCAAAAATAGCGGTTTTCGCGTGTTTCATATCTACGGCGGCACGGGTGGGCGTCTCGACCATACCCTTGCCAACATCCAGTGCATCGCCGATCTGGCGCAACAGGGCTGCAAAGGGTACCTTTTCGATCGCGACGCGGTAATCACCGCCATCCATAACGACAAACTCACTTTCCCGGCCACTGCGCAAGGGACGGTCTCGGCGTTTGCGCATACGGAAGTTTGCACCGGCGTCTATGAGCGCGGCCTCAAATACCCGCTCACAGACGCGACGCTATATAACACCTACCCCTTAGGAGTCAGCAACGAATTCACCGGCGTGCTCTCCGAAATCTCCGTCCGCGAAGGCACTTTGATTGTGATTTATCCGAAGGAAATAAAGCTATCATTCTGAGCATACGAAGAATCTCGGAATTATAACAGTTACGGGTAATAATAAAAACTATGTAGCGCGCCGGTTTTCACCGGCGCGCTTATTATTTGAGAACCTGTCAATCCTCTTTCTCAAACCTCACCCTTACAAACCGATTCTTCCCCCGGCTCAACACGGCGTCGCAGTTCACACGGCGGTCGATGTCCTCCACGACAACGCCGTTCAGTTTAATGCCTTTGCCCTCGATCAGCCGTTTGGCATCTGCGTTGGAAGCGGCGAATCCGGCCATCCGCAGCAGCGAAATAACCGATATTTCGCTCTCCGTGACCGTCAGCATCTCCATCTGATCCGGATTTTTGCCGGAGGCGACCGACAAATACCGCTGTTCGGCGGCTTCGACCGCCGTCTCCCCGTGATACAGCCGGACAATCTCTCTCGCATACACAAAATGCGCCTGCCGGATATCCCTCTCGACCAACGGCGTAAATACGCTTTCGGCAACATCGGTTGTCAGGCGGAAATAGTCCGCCAAAATCGTGTCCGGCACTTTCATGCACTTTTCAAATATAATCTCCGCCGGTTCGTCGATGCCGATGTAGTTATCGAGCGACTTGCTCATCTTCTCTACGCCGTCGAGACCCGGCAGCAGCGGAAATAGGTCTCAAATTCATTCGCTTTCAGGTGCGTAAACCCCGTTTGTGGAAACCATACACCGTAGATATAACCCCATGTCTGGTAAATTGTTTTGACAAACGTTTCGGTGGTTGCGGGCGGGGTGTTGAACACCGCATATTGCGCCGATAGAATCGTCAGCTTGGTGCATTCGGGATTTACACCGTCAAAGTTGTCGACTTCAATGCCGATCAAATAAGAAATATCTCTTGTTTTTTCGTCATAGTCGAATAGCATCCCGATGTCCCACCGCGTCGCCGGGTCGGTCGGTTTTCCGATCTGCTCAAAAAGCCGCTCAGCATGATACCGGTTCCAGTGGCAGGGCGCGTCTTTTCCGTTCGCGCCCTTTCGGAAAGTCGTGCGGCAGGCAAATCCCGCGACCTTGAAAGCGGGTTTGACGGTAAAGCGCACAGCAGGCCCCGGAATTTCAAACCGCCGTTCACCCAATTTTACGGGGTGAAACAGATTCAAACTGCTTTGAGTCTGCCGAAACAGCGATGGTGTCACGCCGAATTGCGCCCGAAACGCCCGCACAAAATTTTCATGGGAGTTGAACCCCCAGTTAAACCCGACGTCCTTGATGTAGTCCCTGCCCGAGGCGATGGCGACGGCGGCCTCGGACAGACGCCGCCTGCGCAGATACTCCATCGGCCCGCAACCGACCGCCTGTTGAAACATCCGGCAAAAGTGATAGACCGAATAGCCCGAACGCGCGGCAAGCTCGTCTACGGTGATCTCGCCGGTCAGGTTTTCCTCACAAAAGTCGATCGCCTTTTGAATGATCTCGGTACCGTTCATGTCATCACCGCCGATCTGATCATACAACATCTTCCATAACGTTGCTTGATAATTTTTGCTCGATTGAAAATTAAAGCGGATTATGTTATGCTGAAATCGGTTTTCATCCGTGATAATTAGTTAGAGGATTTTATATGAATATTGATAAAGATCAAATAATCGCCCTCGGGATCAGCCAACATGGTATGATTTCAACCGCGAAAATCCCATTTTCGCCGGAAGTGCGCAAACTTTGCGAGGACAACGCCTGCCGCAGCTACGGCACGACTTGGGCTTGTCCGCCCGCCGTCGGCAAGATGGAAGAATGCCGAGTAAAATGTTTGTCCTATGCCCATGCCTTGGTTTTCAATCAGATTTTCCCTCTCGAGGACTCATTTGATTTTGAGGGGATGCGCGCCGGACACGCGGCTTTTAAACAGACCTGCGACAAGATTTATGAACTCGTTAAACAAGAAATAAACGACTTTTTATTGCTTTCGAATGAAAGCTGTAATCGTTGCGAAAAATGTACTTATCCCGACAGCCCCTGCCGTTTCCCCGACAAGCTGTTTCCCTCAGTTGAGGGCTTCGGCATCTTGGTCGCGGGACTCGCCGAAACTGCAAAAATAAACTATATCAACGGCGCAAACACCGTCACCTATTTCGGAATGTTATTATATAACGATTAAATGATTCATTTTCTGTAGTCCCTTCTAATAAACGGTTCTTTTATCTCCTCCGAGACCAGCAGGCGGTATTTGTCCGGGTGCCGGTAGGTGTTGCCGTGAATTTCGCGCCGCCTGTAATCGCGAATTTTATCCATCGGGAACGCCGCAAGATAAATCCCCTCTGCCTCGCCCGCCTCGACGATCAGCATATCCCTAGATTCGACCGTTCCGGGACGGATTTCCCCATAGGCAACCCCGTCGAAAGCCGAAGAATGCCCGTTGCAATCGGGTTGACCGTAAGCATAGTTCGCCGTTGCAATCCCGAGCATGTTCTCAAAAGCCCTCGTCCGGAGCTGAGCAAGCCGGTTGATTTCCATCGGACAGGCGTTCGGCACCAAGATAACCTCCGCGCCCTTGAGCATTAAAATCCTTGCGCTCTCGGGAAATTCCCGATCATAGCAGATCATAGCCCCGATCTTCACGCTGCCTTCTTCGATATCCAACTCCGACACCCCAAAGTCCTCACCCGGCGTCAGATTTCGCTCGGCATCGAAATCGCAGGTGTGCACTTTCGAATAATCCAATACCCGCCTGCCGAAACGATCAAACACCGTCAGCGTGTTTCTCGGTAGCGGCTCGTATTGTTCAAGGTATGTAATCCCGATTGCCATCATCAATTCGTTTGCCAATTCGGCAAAAGTACTGACAAAATCACTATTTCTTCCAACGGCGCTCTTTTTGAATTCTTCGATATCGGACGGAAACACATACCCATTATTCCACATCTCGGGAAACAGCGCCAGATCAGCCCCCATTGCCTTAGCCGTTCTGCACCAAGCAATCCCCTTTTCGAGATTTTCATCCTGCGTCTTCGCCGAAATCATTTGTAACAAAGCCACTTTGAACATCAATCTATCTTTTTGCCTCTCATTTCCCTGAAATATTTGTTAGATTATACCATACCAAACGCCAAAATAAAATAGGCCTAAGCTTTTATGCTAAGCTCTTTTCCGCATACGAAACTAAAACCTTAATTCTCTTGTTCGACAGCCTTTACTCTTTTGTTCTTATGAACTTTCGTTTTAATTTCCGCAATGACCCAAGTCACAAGGGGAAAGAGCACCTGAACCGGGAGAAAAATCCATCTGTAGACGTCGAACCATTCGTTCAGCTGCATGGCGTTTTTAAAAACGTTGATCGAAAGCATCAGCATCAACAGTCCGATTGGGGCAGCAAGCTGTCTTTCGGAATTGAGATTTAAAAGCTTCGCGGTCCCTCTCACGGCTCCCGCCAAGCACACCGCAATCTTGGCAATTCCGCAGATGATCAGATTTATGATGACGATTATTTCAATTCGCTCTAAATAGGAGGTCAATTGAATAATGCTGACGGCGCTGATTGATGCGCTGGTCAGAAGTTGAATGTTTTCCATGCCGAGAACCAGGATATTTCTCAACGTCGCAACCGCAATTAAGAATGCCCCCAATATCAAGCCGATATAAAAAACTTTCAGCGTTTTTTTACGGAAATTCAGGGAATCAATCACCAAAAGGAACACGACGCTCTCTCCGAACGGCAGTGAATAATTATTAAACGCATTATCCGCTATTAAAAATGCGTCACTCTGCAAAACAGGTTTTAAGTTTTGAAAATCAAACAGATAAGCCGAAACGACTACTGTCAGTGAGAAAATTGCAATAATGACCGGAAGCGCGAACAAACACCAGCGCCCGAAGGTCTCGACCCCGTTTCTCGTGATATAAATACAGGTGAGAATGATACAAATCGCAAACGCATATTGCGGCGTTTCCGGCAAAGATGTTATCTGAATGACCTCCGTGAAATGCCGCGTCACAAAAGCGCCGAGAGAGAATGCGTAAAAGATATAAGTTGCGAAAATGATGCTTCCCGCGACTTTCCCGAACAGTTCCCTGTTGATGTCCAGCAGGTTTTTCCCCGGGTAGAGGATCATAATACGGCTATATATGAAAAAGGTAAACAACGCAAAAACCGTTGCGGCAAGATAGGAGAGCCAAAAGTCCTGATTGTCTCTCGCATGGGTGGCGTGAATCAAAGCGCTGCCCAATTCGAACATGACCAGCATCGCAATCGCCTGTTTCGCCGTGATCACTTCTTTTCCCAACTCATTTCCCCCCTTTACCGGTTATGAAATCGTAAATGGTTTGAAACAAATCCGCATATCTGGGAAGCTCGACTTTGAAAATAATTAAAACTTGCAAAATGAAGGCAAGCGCAAAAAATCCGGTGCAGAAAAAAATCGCCTTCTTACTTTTCGAGCGATATACAGGCACCAAATCCGTAAATATCAACACCGCATACAACACAGTAAAAATCACAATTTCCTCGCCCATTACTGTTGATCCTTTAAACTTTTTCCGGCCTGGGCGCTGTTCCTGATTTTGATTTTGCAGGTCACGCTGAACTGCAGATTCTTGAAACCGTTATCCCAATCGTCTTTATATTGCTTCCAAATGTCGGGCTTTTCCGCATAAACCAGTTGCCCGAACCCGAAGATGTCGGTGTCGAATTCATTTTGCACCTTTTGAACGACGCGGATGATGTTTTCTTGCAAAAACAGCTGCATGTCTTCCGTCAGAGCCGTCATACCCGCTATATCGGCGTAGCTTGCATTTGGCCCGCTTTCCCCGATCGCCGCCTCGGTCTCGGTGCTGATACCAACGGCTAAAATGCCGTCACTGAAAACGGGTTTGACCGTGGTTTTGTTGTCGAACACCTCCAGGGTGATATCCGCAATTGGGTCGTTTTGATAATTGTAGTTGACCAACAAACCTCCCTTAACTTTATCGATGACATATAAAAAATATTTCGTATCCTCCGAATCCAAATAACCCACGAGGATATCCCCTTTGAAAATCGCGGTCCCGCAGATATCCGCCGACTTCATCTCATCCTGCGGCTTCATTGTAACGCAGGGAGCAAAGGCGTAAGGGACCTCCGATTCAAGCATTTTTATGACTTTATATAATTGAACCCTTGTATATTTTTCAACATTGTCCGAATTATCGATTTTATCGTTGATTTCATAAGACAAAATTTCGTTGACGATGCCTTTGGAAGTCATAATGTCTTTTACCGATGCATCCTTTGCGACCAGCAGATGTGTGGTCAGACGTATTTCGGCATCCCGGTAAAACCAGTCGAGCACATCAAGAAGCCCCTGCCTCGCCAGACCCTCACCAACAATGATGCATTGCGCGTGACTCCAAAACAGTCGTTTTCCGGAGACCTGAATCGTATTCCGAACCGCATCGAACACGGTTTTTCCTCTGGTCTCCACAATTTTGCCTTCCGGTGACGACTGGCCTTTCGAAGCCGAGCCGGACTCTATAATCTCGATATATAAAACATAATCACCGGAGGCAGCGTCGCGGTCAACGCCGACCCCCGCAACGATGGAAAGCATATTGATTTCCCTGTAATTCCAACAACCGGTCGTAACCAGGCAGAGAACAATCAACAAAAACAATACCGCCCGCTTTTTCATGTGCGCTTATCCTCTTTTTTTTGTCTTTTCCTGTCATTCGCAATCAATCTCGGGCGGTAATTCATCAGCCACCAGGGCATACGGATCATCGTATCTTTCAAGTCTCCCCTGTCGAAGGTCCTGATATAGGACATAAATGGGACGCCGAACGAATGAAGGCTGAACGCATGCACTAAAATTCCGGTAAACAAGAACAGAAAACCGTATAACCCCATAAGCGCAGAAATAATAATCAATAAAAGCCGTATGATGATAATCGTGTTGATCATTTTGGGCAACATCAAACTGGTGATGCCGGCGAACGCGACAATGATCACAATGGGCGCGCTGATGAATTTTGCGTCGACGGCCGCCTGTCCCAATACGAGAGCCCCCACAATTGAAAAGGCTTGGCCGATTGTCGAAGGCATCCGCGTTCCGGCCTCGCGAATAACATCGAATATGATGATGAGCCCGAGCAGCTCAATGACGCTCGGGAACGGAACCCCTTGCCTAGCCGAATAAATACTTGTGAGCAGAGTTGTCGGAATCAGCTCTTGGTGAAAAGTGATTAAACTGAGATAAATAGCGGGTAGACAGGTTGTGATGAACAAAGCGATAATACGCAGAATCCGATTAAATGAAGAGGCCTGAAACTGCAGGTAGTAATCCTCGTTTGTCTGTATGTTTTCTATAAATAAGCAGGGCAGCGTAAGGACCACGGGAGTTCCGTCAACAATCACGGCATACCTGCCCTCCAGCAGTTTGCCCGCGACGGTATCCGGCCTCTCGGTCCGATAAATGGTATTGAATATAGATAACGGCGCGTCAGTGATAAATTCCCTGATGTATTCCGAATCCAATATACCGTCTATATCGATGGTATCGAGACGTTTTTCCAATTCCGTTAAGATCGATTCCTGCGCGATGCCCTTGATATAACAAATACAGACCTTCGTGCGGGTTCTCGCGCCGACCGTACGAAATTTAAATTTCAAATCGTTTATCTGGATTTTTCTGCGCACCATGGCGACATTTTGCATAATAGCTTCGGTAAATCCCTCTTTGGGGCCGAGGAACACTTTTTCCAAATCCGGTTCCGCGATGCTTCTCGACGGCCATCCTTTGGTATTGATGATCATTGCGCGCTTGTAACCGTCGACAAATAAAAGCGTATCGCCGTAAAGAATTGCCTCAAGCATTTTATTGATATCTTCCGAGGCGGTGACATCGTTTGACTGAACCACCTGCTCGGATAATGTTTTGAACAAATCCCCTTCTTTTTTATCTTCATAAGCAGTAACCGGCCTGATGATATTTTCATTGATGATGCTCACGTTGATCATGCCGTCCATGGACATCAGGCAGCAGCAGATATCGGGGTTGTTTCTGTTTTCGAATTTTCTAACGATAAAGGTATCGTCATTTGCAAAAAGCTTTTGAAAGAGCTCGATATTATCTTCAAGTTTATCGGACAAACCGCCTTCGATCAACTTCTCCGCGTTTTCAGTTATTTTTGTCCCCGGATTTTTATCGTTTTTGTGCAGCCATTTATCCAAAAACAAGGTTTCACCTCCGCATGTTTTGCCATAGTTTTTGTTGTTGAACGTCGAAATATGCAAACGCATGCCCGACAGAGCGGATGGAAACCGTCTCAATGATGTTCGTCTTGACCGGCAGTCTTTCTCTTGACACCGAATCGGCCGTTTGGTACAATAATCGTAACAATCGCGATATTGGGGAAACTATGTCGAAAACGGGGCTGGCCGCAAAGCCGATTACCAAAGCGCAGACACGAAAAAAGCTTTCGCCTTCACAACCATCAGGGCCGCTGCTTTCTGCCGGCCGTTTTTTAATGCCCGTATATCTCCGTTTGGCACTCTCCTTTGAAAAAACAGAGATTCGAATCCCCGAGAAAATTATCGAGGCCCTCCGGGACTTCCAACAAAAAAAGACGCGTCTGATCGTCGCTTTCCGCCACCCCTACGGCGACGAACCCCAGCTGCTCTCTTATGTATTTAATTACCTCCTCCCGCGCTTAGCGAAAAAGCTGAAGACGCCGCTTCCCTGCAGCTCCCCCATTCGCCTGGTTCACGATTACGCCGTTCCGCTCTGGGGCGGCGGATTCATCCGTTTTATCCTGCCGCGCGCAGGCGCTTTGCCGGTCTACCACGTCAAAGCCGAACCTGTGAGCATGAAAAATATCAGGGCGGTCCTTCGGGACGGCAATTCTCCGCTCGGCATCGCCCCCGAGGGCCAAATTTCCTATCACAGCGAGACCCTGCCCCGAATCGAGCCCGGAACGGTACGCATCGGCTTCTGGTGCGCAAGCGAACTTGAAAAAGCCGCCCGCCCCGAAAAGGTCCGCATTCTTCCGATTTCGGTGCATTACCAATACGATTCGCGCGACCGAAAGAAAGTTCTTGCCGCTCTCGATCACCTCGAATCTCTCTGTGGTATGACTCCAACATCATATAATGACATATTACCGCGTATCGAAGCCCTCGAAAACCGCATTTTGGACGTCGCCGAAGAATATTACACAGCGCTCGGTTATCGGCCGCAAAACCCGACCGCAGGCGAAAGCGAAAAAGCAAACAAACAGCGCCGCTGGGAGGCCCTTCTGCCGTTTGTGATCGAATTCGCCGAAAACATATTGGGGCTGAACGCAAAAGACGATTCCTTTATTCAGCGCATGTACCGCGTGCGTCTTGAGGGCTGGGACCGCATCTACCCGGAAAAACCCATCGAAACCCTCATCCCGTTGGAGACCGCTCTTGCGCACCGCCGCACCGGAGAGGCCTGGTATGCGATGCGTCATATGGAGCTTTTCGACCTGATGTCTTACTACGACCTTAATTATCTCAAAAGTGACCCGAACTCTTTTGACCGCATCGTCGAATCCGTGATTAATCTCCAAGACCTCGCGTTTCGCTTGATGGGCGGCAACATCACCACCCGCCCCAACAAAATCCGCAAAAAAGCGGTGATCGTACCGGGCGACTGCCTCGACCTCACCGAACGGCTTCCCGATTACCACAAGAACCCGAAACAGACCGCCCGCAATGTAACCGATGAACTAGCCAATAAATTTATCAAATGTATAAAGGTGTATCATCATGAAAAATGAAGAAACAACAGCCGTAAAAAAGACCAAGCTGCCCTTTGGGGTCAAAATGGGTTACGGAGTCGGTGATCTGGGGGGCAACCTCTTTTTTACCGCGATGGGTTTTTATTCGCTCATCTATCTGACCGACACTGTCGGCATCGCCTCTGCGCTCGCCGGAGCAGCCATTTTAATCGGCAAGTTCTGGGATGCGGTCACTGACCCGATGATGGGCTATATCTCAGACCGAACCCGCTCCCGCTGGGGACGCCGCCGCCCCTATTTTTTATTCGGCGCATTACCGTTACTTTTATCAATGTGGTATTTCTTCTCCGCGCCCGATTTTCAAAACCGACAGACACTCGGCTTTCTCTGGGCACTCTTTGCGCTCTGCCTGCTGAACACCGCCTACACGGTTGTCAACATCCCCTATGGCTCGCTGACGCCCGATCTGACCAAGGACTTCAAGGAGCGAACGTCCCTCAACGGCTTCCGGTTCAGTTTTGCGGTTATCGGCACCATATTGGGCGCAGCCATTGTCCTGCCTATCGTGAATGCGGCAAGCGACACCCATAAGGGATATTCGAATGTCGGTTTGATTTTCGGTATCATCATGGCGGGGACGATTTTAATCACCTTTTTCACCGTACGCGAGACCGAACAAAATCACGTTATTTCAAAACAAAAATTTTTCGGAACGTTTGCGGTGGTTTTTAAAAACAAACACTATATGCGGCTCGCCGCGGTCTATACCCTGAACCTCACCGGCCTCACCTTTGTCCAGACCATGCTAGTGTATTATTTTAAATACATCTATCAAAACGAAGGCATGACCACCATTGCCATGATTTTATTGCTCGGCGTCGCCATGGTCTGTATTCCGGTCTCGGTGCTGATTTCCAAGCGCATCGGAAAAAAGCGCACCTATCAGATTGCGCTCGGTATTCTTGCGGTCTGCTGCCTCGGGATGTTCTTCTTCGCGCACATTCTCGGCATGACGTTCACGTTTGTCGTGATGGCCATCGCCGGCATCGGTCTCGGTTTTGCTTATGTGCCACCGTTCGCCATGCTGCCCGACGTGGTGGAAGTGGACGCAGTACAGACCAAGAGCCGCAAGGAGGGCGCTTATTACGGCATGTGGACCTTCTTTTCCAAAATCGGTGTCGCGCTTGCCGCGGCCCTCTCGGGTGCATTCTTAAGCCTTGCCAGTTTTGTGCCGAATGAGGTCGCCCAGACGGATTCCGCGCTTTTCACCATCCGTCTGTTAATCGGCCCGATCCCTGCCGTGATTTTTATCGCAGCCATCCTGCTCGTCCAACGCTACCAACTCGACGAAAAGACCTACAACGCCATCCTCGCCGGGGAGAAATAATTTCACAGAATATAAATACAAGAAGCGTTCCGCTAAAACGGAACGCTTTTGCTTTAATATCACTTAATTCACATTTATTGCTTCGCCGCCAGCTTCAATCCGCAAATCTTTTTATAATCCTCAAAAACTTGTTCACTGTCCGCTTTGAGGATCATCCATTTGCCGATTTTCATATAATCACCCGCCTTGCGGTACGATTCGGCGGTATAGTCACCGAGCACCGGCAAAAGCAGCTCCATCTGCGCGTCCAGCTTATACCCGATGATGATCATCACATAAAATGTCCCCCGGCGCGGATACCAAGTCCCGAACGCCTGTCCGCTCTTTTGAAACTTGACGTTCCACATGGGCATTCCGCTGCACCCGCTGTAAGTCAGCTTCGGTTTAATCTTATAAGCGGTTTCAAAATACTCGATCAGCGACAGCCACAGCCCCTTGACCGGCCCGACATACTCTGCGATATCGAGCAACGTCGGTTCTTTGTCCTTCAGGAAAAGTTTATTCCATTCTTGTTGTTCCATGATGATTCACCGTCCTTATAACAAAATCTACGCCTTGCTTTACTTCGTGTTTTATCGGGTATTTTGAATATTTTGTAATTTTATCATACCATACCGCTCCGAAAATAGCAACTGATAACTCAGAATTGCTGTCTGTCGAAAAATTCTATATTTCCCGCTTGACAGATTCGCGTGTTTTGTTTTATAATAACTCTTGCACTTTCGGATTTTCCGAAACGCTTTTTATCTGCGGGTATGGCGGAATTGGCAGACGCGTATGGTTCAGGTCCATATGCTCGCAAGAGTATGCAGGTTCAAGTCCTGTTACCCGCACCACTAAAAGAACGCTAATTTTGATACGATGAGTAGCAAAGTCAGCGTTCTTATGCTATCGGCAGGAAGTTTATATTGGGAGAAAACAATGAAATATTATAAGAAGATTATCGGAGAGCACTTATATCTTTCACCCGTCAACTCGGATGAAGTTGATACTTATTTAAAATGGATGAATGAGGATAAAACGCTCGCAGTAAATTTCGGCCAATATCCTCTGATGGTTTCATCAAAAAGTGATTTGAATTGGCTTTATGAACCACCCAAAAATATGCATCGTTTTGCGATAGTTCTTCTTGACAATGATGTGTTGATAGGAAGCATAAGTCTTCACAACATAGATCATCTAAACCGCAACGCCTATATTGGTATCTTTATCGGCAACGAGGAACAAAGAGGCAAAGGATACGGTGCCGAAGCTATTCGACTGATACTTAGCTATGGATTTAAGACAATGAACCTTCATAGTATAAATCTTACCGTACATTCGGATAATTACGGCGGTATCAAATGCTACAAAAAGGTAGGATTCCAAGAAGTCGGAAGATTGCCGGAGGTGCTTTTCATAAACGGAAAGTATGTTGATAAGATTTACATGAGTATACTTGAAAACGAGTTTTTAGGATAGATTGCAGATACCTAAACCACCCCTGCTTGGGCTTCACGTTTCGCGCGGCGAAATACTTCACTTCGGCGCAAGCCAACGCTTCACGTCGCTTTTTGCTTCACTTCAATTCGTTCTTTATTTATGTGATGAAAATCGCTTGTTCTCTCTTTCCACCGCTTGGCAGATCAGGAATCATTTAATGGGTTGACTGTCATAACACTTAGCGTTATAATCTAACTCGGCTCACAAGAGCGAAATCTTTGTCACATGACATAAAGATTTTTGCATGATTACGACGAAAAGTAATTTGCAAAGGTCTTTTTATTTTTGCAAAAAAACAAAATTTAAATAAAACGTCATGTGAAACGGTAAGGAGGAACCCATGAAAATTTACAAGAAAATGATCAGCACACTGGCGGCATTGCTGATAGTGGTCAGCATGTTTGCATTCGCCGCTTTTGCGGCAACAACCGGAACTGTGCGCGTTGCGACTTCAAGCTACTTGAATGTGCGTTCCGCTACCGGCAGTACGGCACCCATCATCGGCAGGCTTGCAAACGGCACGCAGATTTCCATCCTCGGCAGCAGCAACGGCTGGTACCAAATCTCATATAACGGCACAACAGGATGGGTATACGGACAATACATAACCGTTTCGAACGACAAAGAGCAAATTGTCGTGAACGCGGCAAACAGCGCAATCGGTGTTCGTTATGTATTCGGCGGCGCAACATTGAACGGTATGGATTGTTCGGGCCTGGTCGTTTACAGCTACGCAAAAGCGGGCATCACGCTTCCGCATTCGTCTTCACAGCAGTCCTCGCTCGGTGTTGCGGTCAGCAGGGCAAATCTGAAACCCGGCGACCTCGTGTTTTTTGACACGGACGGCGGACTGAACAACATCAATCACGTTGGCATCTATATCGGCAACAATAACTTCATCAGCGCCCAGTCCGGCGCGGGGTATGTAAAAATGGCATCTCTCACGAACACTTATTGGTCGTCAAGATATATGACCGCCAGAAGAATTATCAACGCATAACATGCCAAAATCAAAACCGCTTATTGATAGATTTTCTATCAATAAGCGGTTTTCTTTTTTATTCCAGTAAGGATATTTTCGAAAAAAATCTTTTTAATGGATTATTTTATCGATTGATATTTCATCTGCAAATCATGATATTTAAATAAAACATTAATTAATTCGGTGTTGTATGTTTCCCATGAATGGCGGGGGAAAGAGGGGCAGAGTCTATAATTCTTTCCGTCAAAACTCACATCAACGGTAAAGACTTAGCATAAAATGCACTTCCTTTAAGTAATTTTAACGACCTAAAACCTCTTTAAACCCTCATCTAAAATTTCAACCAACCGGTCGAAACATCCTGCAGCCTCACGGAGCAGAGCGGCGATTTTGATGCGCTTTTCGGGGTCTTTCATAACCTCATTTGAGACATTAAACCCACCGCCGAGGTTTTGGAGCTCTCTCCAAATTCCGCCCTTGCCGTCGCCGTTTCCGATTCTGAAGAACTGAGCGGCTATTTGATTTTTCATATCGTTGGATTGCGGATTGAGCTCCGCAAATCGATGTAAAAGAGAGGCATGCGGTGCGTCGATGATATTGTTTGCCCACGCGTTTGTCGCCATGCTGCAAAAATAGACCCCGTAATTCGCCCATAAATCGGTTTCGTTTTCAAACCGCTCGTTTTCAACATCATCCGCCCAGGCGCGAAATGCTGCCGCCCCGTAGCATTTTCCGTCGCTTTCGGGCAATGTCAGCCAAATCCGCATCTTCTTAACCGCAGCAAAGACAAGGTCTGCATAAACAACATCGTGTTTTTTATCGCCGATAAAAATCCAGTCCTGTTTCACGGTATTTCCGGTTTCATATCTGACAATTTTATCATAAGGGTTGGTATACAACAATATGTTTCCGTTATCCTCATATCCGACAAAAAGGCAATAGGTGAATTCGGAATTGGCCGTCGGCGTATCGGCCATCGTGGTTCTGACAAGAACCGGAATGCCTTTATCAATAAACGCCATTACCTTTTGTCTATATCGTTCTTTTTCCGAGTTGATCTGTTCGGCGGTGATGTAAGTATAATCATAACCGATGGCGTCAAATACATAACGGATATGTTTCTCCCCGGCACGAAACCCCGATACGCAATATTCGCAGAGTGTTGACGGATTTTTGTCATAAATTTGCGTTAAACCGTCCCCCGTTATCCAAGAGAAATTCCAATAATCCAATTGATTTTCGCCCGATCCCTCATTGAGGGACTTTCGCTCCATGATAAATGCCATGCAATCGTCGAACGGATAGTTTTTCCCCTCCATTCCGTTTGCGATCCCCCGAATATCGAGTAATCGATTGCTGCTTTGTCTCATTTTCATCCTCCGCTGATTGTAGCATCGCTTTTGATTTTGCCGAAACATCGGTGATCTTCATCAATTCTGTCCCGTTCCCTTCGACCCAGAATTTATTGTAACACTTAACCCTGCGTCAATGTCAACCGAATTAAAAAATTATTTCGATTTATGTATAAAATTTATGAATATGGGCATATTATAAAATTTATACCTAATACTCCCACAGAGCTAAAAAAATTCCGCAAACCCGCTTTAAATGCGGCATCTTGTAACGGGCGCTGAATTAAAATGATGACGGGAGATATTTTTCGCTGCGGCAACCGGTATTCCAGATAACACGGAGCCGGCTCCGCCCGTTGACACAAAATCGATTTCGGGATATAATACCACAAGAACCAACGTTCGACTCATTCGTGAAAAGGAGCAGTCAATATGCCGTTAGTAACAAGCAAAGAGATGTTTAAGAAGGCCTATGACGGCGGATACGCCATCGGCGCGTTCAACGTCAACAATATGGAGATCATCCAGGGCATCACCGAAGCCGCCAAAGAAGAAAATGCCCCGTTGATTCTTCAGGTTTCCTCCGGCGCGCGTAAGTACGCCAACCATACCTATCTGATGAAACTGGTCGAAGCCGCGCTCATCGAAACCGACCTGCCCATCTGCGTCCATCTGGACCACGGCGATACGTTCGAGCTGTGCAAATCCTGCGTCGACGGCGGATTTACCTCGGTCATGATCGACGGCTCCCATTTTTCGTTTGACCAAAATGTAGAGCTGACGAAAAAAGTAGTCGAATATGCCCATGCCAAAGGCGCTGTTGTCGAAGGCGAACTGGGCCGTCTGGCCGGCATCGAAGACGCTGTCAATGTCAGCGCCGAAGATTCGTCCTATACCCGCCCCGAGGAAGTTGAGGAATTCGTCGCCCGCACCGGCGTCGATTCGCTCGCAATCGCCATCGGCACCTCCCACGGCGCGTATAAATTCAAACCCGGCACCAAACCGCAGCTTCGTTTTGACATCCTCGACGAAGTCACCAAACGCCTTCCCGGCTTTCCGATCGTTCTGCACGGCGCTTCCAGCGTCATGCCCGAATTCGTGAAGATGATCAACGACAACGGCGGAAATATGCCCGACGCCATCGGCGTTCCCGAGGATCAGCTGCGCCAGGCAGCCAGAAGCGCGGTCTGCAAGATCAACATCGACTCCGACCTGCGTCTTGCGATGACCGGCACGATCCGTCAGTATTTCGCTCAGCATCCGGATCATTTCGACCCGCGCCAATACCTCAAACCCGCGCGTGAGAACATCAAAGTGCTTGTAAAGCATAAGCTCGTCGAAGTTTTAGGCTGCGCAGGCAAAGCGTAAACACCTGAAATCAAAAGGCCGGTACGATTTGTACCGGCTTTTTAAATTTGTGATGGACAAAAGGAAACGCGATGGCGGAAACTGCAGCGAACATGAATCTCTTTAAAAAAGAACCCTCCTTTCGGAGGGTTCTTTTTTAAGTATAATCCACTTCCCTGTTTCGGGCGAAATTCTGCGCCCGCTGAACCAGGCAGTCGATGACGTCTTCGGGGGAGAGGATTCCGTGATCGGCTTCCATCTCAGCCCAGTTGGCTTTGGCTTTCGGATCGGGATTCGACATTCCCTCCATGATTGCCATACCAATCTCTCTGCGGACTTCCTCTACCGTGACGCCGTTAAGTAAAGCCACTTTTTCAAGAACACCCGCAATTTTTTCCTTGTTCATACCCATCCTGTCCCTTTCTTCGCTATGTATTTCTTTTCGAACAATTTCACATACTTTTTTGTTCGAAATCTCGCGTGGTTTCCGCGCCGCGCCCCCGCTGCAGGCACGAGCTCGTCCACTGAATAAAGGGTATCACATTGCGATTATCGAAACATGTCGAAAGGTGAAGGAAAAAATAAAATCTTTAAAGATATTGAGTATTTATACGAGCCGCTGTCCGTTGATGATGACGTGAAATTCAAGCCCCAATTTTTCTGCGGCTTTTCGGCACAGCAGCATCCGGGTTAGAAAGATCTCAAAATATTCGATCGCTGAAAAACGGCCGGTATCGATGGTCAGCTTAAGCTCAACAGCGGTCTTCTCTTCGTTGATCTGAGTCGTCGCCTTCTTGACCGAATAATTCACCCGGTCATGGATATCAAATTTTGCGACATCACGATTGCGTACACGGCTGCGGCGCACATCGGTCTTGTCGGCTAAAATCAATGCGGCGGCGACCGCGTTGACGGCTTCGGCGGTGCCCTCGTCGTGGTTGCCGATGGCGGTCACAATGGTCGCGATATCCTCCGGGCTTGCACCCATATTGTCCAAAATCCGAAATGCCATCACAGCACCGCTCTGGGCATGCTCGATGCGGTTGACGAGGTTGCCGATATCGTGCAAATATCCCGCGATCCGGGCGAGTTCGATCTCACGCTCAGAATAACCGAGTGTCGTTAAGATATAGTTGGCAGTCGAGGCAACCTTCAGTACATGCGAAAAGCTGTGTTCGGTGTAGCCGAGCGCAATCAGCGATTCGTCCGCGCGGGTGATGTAGGTTTTGACGGCGGAATTATTTTTTACCTGTTCGAATGTAATCATTTATCATTATTCCTTCCTTTTCCGATTCGATATTATTTTATTAAAAGAACTCCTTGATCTGAAAACTTTTTTCACTTTAAAAGTTTAACGTTTTCGTCCCCGAGCAATGATTTAAATTGGCGCAGCAGCCCGTCAGTGGGTACGACCCAAAGATTCCTGGGCGCTCTGACAAGTTTTTTATCGTCTTTAAAATAACAGTAGAGCGGTGTATCGCCCGGGCAGAACTGAACGATGTATCTGACCTGTTCCATGTTCGGATCGTCCTTGGATAAAAGCTGCAGATAAATTCCCGCTTTGGTATCCGTAACCGGTTCCGGCTCCTCTTTTGGCACAGGCGGCAGATTGCTGTCGTCCGGTGCGGAGATTGCCGCGGCGATCAATTTAACTTCATAGGTGTCCTGTTCCTCTGTGTCGCTCTCGCGAACCGAAATTCTTCCCGAAAACGACAGGGCTTTGCCGTTCGTCAGTAAATCGGCGCTCTTTCCGTATAAATCGGCGAACACCACGACTTCGATTCCAGCGGTTTTATCCTCTATTGTGACAAAGGCCATATTTTGTCCGTTTTTCGTCATCTTGACGGTTTTTGAAGCGACCACGCCGAGCAGCTCTATATGTTTGCCGTCCAGTTCCGGGGCATTTTCACCGAGCAAAGAGGAGATGTCCGGAATCTTATGCTGCCGTTTCAGCCCCTCGAATTTGTCCAGAGGGTGTGCCGAAAGAAACATTCCGGTCACTTCGCGCTCCTGGGCTAAAATTTCATCTTTCGAAAACTCGGCGGCATCGGGCAGCTCTGTCTCGGGCGGCTTTTCGGTGTTTTCGAACAGCCCTAACTGCCCCTCCACATTCTCATGGTCACGTTCGGCTAGTTCCTCTAAAATCAGTCCCGATGCGGACATCATCGCCCTGCGCGTACCCGGAAGCGTATCAAATACCCCTGCTTTGATCAACGATTCCAGCGCTCTGCTGTTCAGCTCGCGCCCGTAAACCCGCGAACAGAAATCATAAAATGTATGATAAGGCCCTTTGCGTTTGCGTTCGGCGACGATCAAATCAATCACCGCACTTCCGAGATTCTTGATTGCGAGCAGCCCGAACCGGATGCCGTTTTGGGCGGGCACAAAGGTTTTTTCGCTCTCATTGACGTTCGGCGGGTAAATTTTCAGCCCGTGCCGCTTGCAGTCCTCAATATACTGCGTCGCCTTGACGTCGCCCATCATGCTCGAGATCATCGCGGCCATGTATTCTTTATACCAATGCGTACGCAGATAAGCGGTCTGATAGGCGATCAGCGCATAAGGCGCCGCGTGGCATTTGTTGAAACCGTACCCCGCAAAGGTCTCCATATCGTCAAAAATCCGATTCGCGGTCTGCTCGTCGATACCCATGGACACCGCGCCCGGCACAATGACATTGCTGTTTTCGTCCTTCTCGCCGTGCACAAACCGCTCGCGCTGACGCACCATCTCTTTTTGCTTTTTCTTTGCCATCGCCCTGCGCACCAGATCGGCCTGCCCGTAAGAAAATCCGGCAAGGTCACGGCAAACCTGCGTCACCTGTTCCTGATAGGCAAATATGCCGTTGGTATCTTTGAGCGCGTTTTCAAGCTTTGGGTGTAAATAATGAATATTTTTCGGATTAGCCCGCCCCGCTAAATATTGCGGAATCGCCTTCATCGGCCCGGGCCGGTACAGCGAAATGGCCAGCATCAGGTCGTCAAGGTTTCTCGGCTTCATGTCAACGAGCAGCTGCCGCATGCCGCCCGACTCAAGCTGGAAAATCCCGTCGGTGTCGCCTTTTCCGATCAGCGCATAGGTCTTCGGGTCGCTCTCGGGGATCTTGTTGATGTCAAACTCCGGCTGTTGCTCATTTTTACGCACCAACTCGACCGCATCATGGATGACCGTCAGATACCGCAGCCCCAAAAAGTCGATTTTTAAAAGACCGAGTTCCTCGAGATAGTTCATCGTGTACTGGGTCACGACTGCAGCGCCGTTGAGGGCCAAAGGCACATAGTAATAAGCCGGTTTATCGGTAATTACCACACCGGCGGCATGGGTCGATGCATGGCGCGCCATGCCCTCGAGTTCTTTTGCCGCCGCGACGAGTTCCGCTGCCTGCGTGTCGTTGTCGCACTGTTGTTTTAACGGGCTGTCCGGCGCGTTAAAGGCATCCTCGAGCGTGCCGAACATCGAGTGGGGCACTTTTTTGGCGACCACATCGACGGCGGCATAGCTCATTCCGAGCGCTCTGCCCACATCCCGAATCGCCGCCCTGGCCTTCATCGTGCCGAACGTAACGATCTGAGCGACGTGTTCGGTGCCGTATTTCGCGATCACATAGTCGATGACTTCCTGCCTGCGCTCCTGGCAGAAGTCGATGTCGAAGTCGGGCATACTGACTCTCTCGGGGTTCAAAAACCGCTCGAACATCAGATTGTAGCGCAGCGGATCGACACCCGTGATGCCGAGACAATATCCCGTCAGAGAACTTGCACCCGAACCGCGCCCCGGTCCCACGGGAATCCCGCGTGACTTGGCATAGGAGATAAAATCGGCGACGATCAAAAAATAATCGGTAAAGCCCATCTTTTCGATGGTGGAGAGTTCATAATCCAACCGCTTTTGGGCCTCACCGCAGCTTTGCCCGTCATATCGTTTCGCCAGCCCCTCATCAGATAACTTTTTCAGATATTCAAAATGGGTGAACCCCGCAGGTACGTCAAAGTGCGGCAGTTTGGTCTTGCCGAATTCAAATTCGAAATTACATTTCTCCGCCACCTCGAGGGTGTTCGTGATCGCCTCCGGCGCGTAAGCAAACCGCTCCGCCATCTCAGCTTCGGATTTCAGATAAAACTCCTTGGTCGGAAACTCCATCGCTGAAGGATCATTGACGTTGGTGTTGGTCTGGATGCAGACGAGAATCTGCTGCGCACGGGCGTCGGACTTATCCACATAATGAACGTCGTTGGTGGCGACGACCTTGATGCCGAGCCGTTTTGCCACCTTCATAATCCCGGCGTTGATTCCCTTTTGGTCGGGAATGCCCTGATCCTGCATCTCGAGGTAATAGTCCTCTCCGAATACCGATTTGTACCATACCGCAGCTTCGAGAGCACCGGTAAAATCGTTCTGGCGCAATTTCGCCGCAACTTCTCCGAACATACAGGCAGACAGCGCGACCAGTCCCCCGGCGTGCTCTTTGATCAATTCTTTATCAATACGCGGACGGTTATAAAATCCTTCCATCCACCCCTTGGAGAGCATATAGATCAGGTTTTGATACCCGGTTTCATTTTTACACAACAGTATCAGGTGCTGCGAATTCTCGTCGCTCTTCTGCTTGTCCGACCTTGCCCTTGGCGCGACATAGGCCTCACAGCCGATGATGGGCTTGATTCCGGCGGCTTTTGCGGCTTTGAAAAACTCGACTGCCCCGAACATATTGCCGTGGTCGGTGACGGCGACGGCAGTCTGCCCAAGCTCTTCGCAGCGTTTCAGCAGTTTGCCGATGCGGCAAGCTCCGTCAAGCAGACTGTATTCGCTGTGCAGATGTAAATGAATAAATTGAGAGTTCATAAAGCTTCACCCTCCTTTACAGCAAGATCTTCCGCGATTTTTACGATCTTTGCCAGCCGGTGGTTGACCCCGCTTCTCCCGATGCCCAGTAAAATGCCGAGTTCCGAAAGCGAGGCGTCGTCATTTTCCACGCGTGCCAAAGCTGTTGTACGCAGTTCTGCCGGCAGATAGTCGGGGCTCTGTTTTAAAAAGATATATCGGATTGCCGCGATATGTCTTTCCGCTGCGTTCCTCGACTTACCCAAATTAGCCGCGTCGCAGTTGATCTGACGGTTCAGATTATTCGAGATATCGCGGCGAATGCGCAGGCTGGATAATTCGAACATCGCTCCGGTGTCGCCGAGTGCGGCGAGTAAGTACTCAATCTGCTCTCCGTCCTTGAAATACACCGCCCATTTTTCGCCCCGTTTCGTGATTAATGGGCGGAAATCCAACGTCTCCAGTAACCTTGAAAGTTCTCCAGCCGCCCGCTCGGTCAGCCCCGAAAACTCCAGATGGAGATCACACGCCGGGTCAGCGGCAAGCCCTGCCGAAATAAACACTCCTCGTAAAAAATGCTGTGCCTGTTCGGGATTTTCAAACAAAGATTTATCGAGCGTACCGTCTTCGCCGAACTGATTGAACACCGAAAAAATCCGGCTTCTGGACAGTTCTTCCGGCTTCGCAAAGTCTACTGTCGTAAGCGCCCTCATCGGATCGGCAGAGTGCGACATTTTAGGGTTTCTCGCCGGTTTCAGGCGGTATTCCCGCCGTTTTGCAGAGCGTGGCTCCTCAGAGCGCAGCACCGCAGCGCGTACACCGGTCGAGCGCAGTTCGACGGGTAAGACATGTCCTGTTACGTGTTCAAAAATTTCTCCGAGCGCAATCACTGCGCCCGGAATTTCGGTTCTGAGCAGGTAGTTTTTATGACGTCCGCAGTGTAAAAAAAGCAGCCCGCTACCGAACGCCCGCCCGTATTGAGCAGGTGTCGTAAGTTCGCAGAGCTTGCTTTTCACCTCATTGCAGAAAGACATCTGAATCTACTCCAAAAACTTGATCTCACAGACAAGGTCCACCCCGTTTCGGCGTTTGATCTCATCCTGAATCAAAGCGATTAACTCTTTTACATCCTTCGCGGTAGCATCACCGGTGTTGATGATGAATCCGGCATGTTTTTCGCTGATCTGCGCGCCCCCGATCTGTTTCCCTTTCAACCCGGCCTGCTCGATCAGAGCACCGGTGTAAAAACCGGGCGGACGCATAAAAACGCTGCCCGCACTGGGAAAATTGAGCGGTTGTTTATCGATTCGTTTTCCCTGAATGTCTGCCATCTTTGCCGCAATCACAGCACTGTCGCCCGGCACAAGCGCAAACTTTGCCCATACTATCAATAAATCTTTATCAGTAAAAAAGCTATGCCGATAACTGAACCCGCATTCCTCTTTTTTCAACGTTTTTGTCTCACCGTCGGCACCGCAGTAACCGACCTCGGTGATAACGTCCTTTAGTTCGCCGCCGTAGGCCCCCGCATTCATATAGACCCCGCCGCCAATGCTGCCCGGAATTCCAAACGCAAATTCCAGACCCGACAAATGATTGGCTTGCGCAAAACGGCACAATCCTGCCAGTGAGCCGCCTGCTTGTGCCGTAATCACATTGCCGTCGATATCCATATCGCCCATTTTTTCGCCGATTCGAATCACAACGCCGTCATAACCGTCATCCGAGACCAGCAAATCGCTGCCGCGTCCCATCATTGTATGTTTGATCCCATTCCGGGCGCAAAAACCGAGTAAAGCAGCCGCCTTTTTGGGCGTATCGGGCTCCGCAAACAATGCGGCAGGGCCGCCGATGCGAAAACTGGTGTGTTCGCTCAGCGGCTCGTTAATTCGGTATTCGATTTTTTCACGCTCGCAGAAAAAGGCCGCTTTTCCGGTCAAGATGACCTCCTAACGAATATTCCCCAAAAATGCCGCGCCGATAATGCCCGCGTCGTTGCCAAGCGTTGCCGCGACGATTCTGGTCTGGGGAATTCCGCTCCGGCTGTAAGTCTCCTTTGCGATTCGGGCCCGCAGCGGTTCGAGTAAAAAATCCCCTTCTTTTGAAATTCCGCCGCCGATGCAGAACACCTCCGGCTGGAAGATATTGATTAAACTGATGACGCCGCAAGCCAGATAGTCGAGATACTTATCCCAAACTTCTTGGGCGGCTTCGTCGCCTTTGCGTACGCCGTCGCACGCGGTTTTGCCTCCGGCGCTGTCTAAATTGCCGCCGCAGAGCTTCCACATAATCGAAGACGGGTGTTTCTGCATGCCGAGTTTGGTCATTTTGATCATACCGGTCGCCGAAGAGTAGGCCTCGAAACAACCCTTGCGCCCGCAGGTGCAGGGCCAGCCGTCCTTTTCGATGACCATATGCCCGAGTTCCGCACCCGCATGATTGAATCCCGCGTAGATTTTTTGATCGATGATGATACCGCCGCCAACGCCGGTGCCGAGAGTAATGGCTACCAGATCTTTGACCCCTTTGCCTGCTCCTGCCAGCATCTCACCGTAAGCAGCCGCGTTTCCGTCGTTGTCAACATAGGTTTTGACGCCAAGTCCCTTTTGGACGAGGTCGGCAATCGGGACGTTGTTGAATCCCAGGTTGTTGTTGTAGATGATCACGCCGCTCTTGGGTTCGACGGAACCGGGCGCGCCGATGCCCGCCCACTTGATGTCAGTCATCGTAAGGCCTGCGTTTTCCACGGCCGCTTTTGCCGCTGTGACCATGTCGGCTGCGATCTCCTCGGCGGGCCGCGGCAGGTTTGTCTTTACAGACGCTTTCCCGACGATTTTATATTGGTCGTCGCATACTCCGACCGCGATGTTGGTGCCGCCCAAATCGATTCCGATATAATACATGTTTCCTTCCGTCCTTTTATGAATTCAATTTCTTTATTTTCACGTTCAGAGTTCTTTATGCCTGGCCATCTCTTCGAATTCTTTGCTGTCCAGCCCGAGCTGCGTCATCAGTTCTTTCGTCGGGTTGTATCCGAATTTTTTATCGCGGTTATTCATCGCAGCGGTCTCAATGATGATGGCCAAATTCCGGCCCGGTTTGATCGGAATCGTAAGGCAGGGGATCGAAATGCCCAGAATATCAATTGTTTCGCTGCCGACCCCGAGTCGTTCATAGATCTTTTCAGAATCCCAGGGCTCCAGCTCAATGACAAGGTCAATTTTCTCTGTTGCTTTGACTGCGCCCATACCGAACAATCTGCGGACGTTGACCACGCCGATGCCGCGCAGTTCGATAAAGTGGCGGATATTCTCGGGCGACGAACCGACCAGCGTTTTATTGGACACGCGCCGGATCTCGACCGCATCGTCGGCAATCAGCCGGTGCCCGCGCTTAATGAGTTCCACTGCGGTCTCGCTCTTTCCGACCCCGCTGTCTCCGAGCAGTAATATACCCTCGCCGGAGACTTCGACCAATACGCCGTGTCTGGTTATGCGCGGGGCGAGCTCCACATTCAAAAGCGCGATCAAAGCAGCCATAAACTGGGAGGTCTGCTCAGCGGTCTTTAGTAATGCGACTCCGTACTTTTTGGCTGTTTCAACAAATTCCGGCATCGGATCCATATCGCGGGTGAAGATGACCGCAATCGGCTTTTTCGCCATATATTCCTCAGCACCTTTGACGCGCTGCCCGGAGGTCATATTTTTAAAGAAGGTAAGCTCGGCAAGCCCGATAATCTGAACACGGGTGCTGTCGAAGTACTCGAAAAACCCGAGCAGCTGAAGGCCGGGGCGGTTGACTTCGCAAGATGAGATCAAAATATTCTCGGGTACATCCGGCAGCGTCACCGGAACGAGGCCGAACTCCGAAATCAGTTTTGACAGCTTTACCGTATACATGCTCAATAAAAACGCCCCTTTCGCATCGCATTATACCGTATTTCCCGCGGGTTTTCAACCTCCGGGTTTTATTCCCGCAAACAGATCAAATCGGGCTTAAATATGCCTTTTTTGATCGTAAGCACGGCATAAGTCTGATCAGCTCCGAATTTCAACGTTCCGGGGCAGATGACAAAGATCCCGTTGACAAAATCGATGTTCGGAACATGTGTATGCCCGTGTAAAACCACTTTTGCCTGAAATTTTGCGGCCAGCAAAACCGCATCGGCGATCCCGTGAAAATCCTCGCCGTGCACAGCCGCAATCCGAACCCCTTCGAGCACCCTGACGTCTTTTTGCGGCAGATCGCTGCTGTAATCGCAGTTCCCCTTGACGCCGATGCAAAAGGCGCCTTTCTCCGGAATCAGAAACGCAAAATCGCGCCATCCGTCCCCGAGGTGATAAAATCCGTCGGCGTCCGGGTTTCGGGCAATCACTTTTTGTACGGCATCTGCGTTGCCATGGCTGTCGGACATCACTATGATCTTCATAATTTCGCTCCTGTCCGCATATTGTTTCTCAAAGGAGATGATTGCATGCCGTTGACGCAAAATGATCTGGATGCCCTTAAACGGCTGTTGGACGAGGCTGAGACCGACTCTTCGCCGGACCCGCATATCCGCCTGCTCACCGCGCTCGGCCCGTTTTTAACGTCCGACCGCCGACAGCGGCTTCCCGCCGCCATCGGGCTCGTCAAATACCTGAAAACCACAGAACCTTCCGGGGAATAACTAAAACCTTTTTAAAGGAGGGTAAAGACCAAATGCCTGAATACAATGAAAAAGACCTGATTAAAATGCAGAATGATGCAATGAAACGGGTCATGGAGATGCAGCGCAGAGCAAAAGAATCCTATTCCGCTTCACAGACCCCCGAACAAAACTCCCCCGAGCCGACATTTTCCTCGCAAAGCGGTGCCGCACAGGAAGAAGTATTTTTACAGTCAAAATCGTTTCATCCGCCGATGCAGAGTCCGGAACTGGTTCGGCAACTGTTCATACTCCTCGGCACCGACGACCCGGTCCTCTCCGCCGCGCTCGCATATCTATTATAACATATTTCAAATGTAAAGTGAAAATGTAAAGTTAATTCGATATTCACAGGTTAATCCTGCCGCCTTCGGAATTCTCCCTTTATGTTTCACATTTTACCTTAAACTGAAATAATATGAAAAAGAGCGGTTTTGCCGCTCTTTTGCATGTTATCATTTAAAACAGAATCTTTCCCATCTCTTTTCGAACCATTTCGGAAATGCGGTCAAACTCATTTTTAAATCGGCAGATGCCCGTCATACTCGGGTTGCTGCAGCCGTTTTGGGTACACCTCGCCAGTTCGAACCTGCCGTCGACCGCCTCGATGACCTCTCCGACCGAGATATCTCCGGCGGGTTTGGCCAGAACGTATCCGCCGCTGACGCCCTTATAGGATTTCGCAATACCGGCAGCGACGAGCTTACGCATAATCTTCAAAGTAAACCGAAGCGTGACGCCGGTGGCCTCAGCCAGAGCGCCCGCATCCAGCCGCCGGTTGTTTTCAACGGATTTGGCGGCTGCCATGGCTGATACGATTCGAACCGCATAATCCGCCTCAAGCGTCATGTTGGTGATATTCATAAATGAAAACCTTTCCCGCTCGATTTGTTTTATTCAAGGAAGTCCTTCAGCCGTTTACTGCGGCTGGGGTGACGGAGTTTGCGCAGCGCTTTGGCCTCGATCTGGCGGATGCGCTCACGCGTGACATTGAATTCCTTGCCGACTTCTTCAAGGGTGCGCTGCCTGCCGTCCTTGAGCCCGAAGCGCAGCAAGAGCACTTTCGCCTCGCGCGGAGTGATTGTGCGCAGCACGTCGTCCAATTGTTCTTTGAGCATGGTCAGATGGGCAGTATCGGCAGGCGAGGGCGCGTCGTCGTCGGGGATAAAATCACCGAGATGGCTGTCCTCTTCCTCGCCGATCGGCGTCTCCAGCGAAATCGGCTCCTGAGCCACCCGTAATATCTCACGGACTTTGCCCGTAGTCATTCCTACGGCCTCGGCGATTTGCTCGGGTGTCGCCTCCTGCCCGGTCTTATAAAGGATCTGATTTCCCGCCTTTTTGACCTTATTGATAGACTCCACCATATGTACGGGAATACGGATGGTCCTGGCCTGGTCCGCAATGGCACGGGTGATCGACTGGCGGATCCACCAGGTGGCATATGTGGAAAACTTGAAACCCTTGGTATGGTCGAATTTTTCAACGGCCTTGATCAGACCCAGGTTGCCCTCCTGAATCAAATCCAAAAACTGAAGGCCGCGCCCGACATAGCGTTTGGCGATGCTGACGACAAGTCGCAGGTTCGCCTCGAGAAGGCGTTTGCGGGCGTTCTCGTCGCCCTCGCCCATGCGCGTGGCAAGCTCAATTTCTTCTTCGGTTGACAGCAGGCCGACGCGTCCGATTTCCTTGAGATAGGCCTTGACCGGGTCGTCGATCAAAACGCCGTCGGCGGCTAAAGATGCCTCGAGATCGGGACCGTTGTTGAGTTCGGAGATAAAACTCTCAACGTCTTTGATGGCCTCGCTGTCCGGCTCCTGCAAATCATCAACCGGTTCCATATCGAGCGGTTCAATATCGAGATCGGGAATATCGCCCTCGGGTTCGGCATCCTCCTCTTCGAATTCATCTTCTTCGGCATCGGTGACGGGTTCACCGTCATCACCGAGCACAAGTTTGTCAATATCAAAATTTTTGAGCGCTTCTTCGTCGATATCGTCGAGCGTCACCGGTTCCTCATCCTCATCCGGTTCTTTCTCGGTGTCGAAATCCTCTTCTCTCTCAACCCCGCAGGCCTCGTCTTCCCCCGCCTCGGAGGCCTTATCCTCTCCCTCGATATCTTCAAATTTCTCATCGAAAAAGTCGTCCTTATCCCGTTCGAGCCTGCCTTCTTTTGCCGTTTTTTCGGATGGTTTTTTTAACGGGGACTCTTCCTCGGGCGTCAGGGCACTCTTTTTCTTGTTTTTGTCATCCATTTCTATTGTCTTCCTTTCGTTGAAGTTCGGAGGTTCGGTCCTCTTTGCAAATATTTTGAATCAAGAGCTGAACTCATGTCATACGTTGTTTTGATTTTTCCCGCCTTTGATTTTCTGAAGATCATTGAGGCGTTCCAGCAATTGTTTTTCATCATTTAAATCAATCGGCAGATCGAGTTTTAATTTATCGGTATACTTTCCGACCGTATTCATATCGGTACAGGAAGCGGGACCCGATAACATTTTTGACAGTTTCCCCATTTGCTCGACCGTGAATTTTTCTCCGAGCGGCGAAATGTCGATTGCGCCTTCGGGCGCGCGCGATTTGACGTAATCAAGCACCGAGTCCCAGAACGGATCGGGCAGCTTTTGAAACGGCAACAGCGTGCAGACCCGTCCGCAGTCTGCGGGGTTGTCGAAGAGATAACGGATGATCCCGCTGCAGACCGCGTCGAATTTACTCTCCGCTCCCGGTTTTGCAAGTACTGATGCCGGAAGTCCGCTGCGCCGGAGTTCTTCCTGCTGGCGGCGTTTTGCCTTAGATCGTCTCAGCCGCACGATCTCGGATAAAAGCGCCTTTTTATCTGCGTTTAGATCTTCCGCCGCTTTTGCGGCATATACGTCGGTTTCGACATCGCTTTCGAGATTGGCGAGTTCCGAGGCCGTCTCTTTCAAACAGGCGGTTTTCTCCTCCGGAAGGTCCAAATCATATTTTGTCTTAATCGCCCGCAATTTAAACGAAAGAGCGTCCGCACTGCCTTCAAGCAGCGCGGCAAATCGATCAGCGCCGAATTTTTTGATGTACTCGTCCGGGTCTTTTGCGTCTTTCATCTCGAGTACCCGGGCCGAAAGCCCCGCTTCCCGTAAAATTTCGTAAGCGCGCTGGGTGGCGGACGTCCCCGCCTTGTCGCTGTCGTAAGCGATGATAACCTTGTCGGTGTGGCGCGCCATCAAACGCGCCTGTTCCTGCGTCAACGCCGTTCCGAGCGTCGCCACCGCCTCTGTAAAACCGGCCTGATGCAGCATGATAACGTCCATATAACCCTCGGCCAAAATCAGATGTCCGGCCTTGGCTTTTTTGGCGAAATTCAGTGCGAACAGATTGCGGCTTTTTTTAAAAACAACGGTGTCCGAGGAGTTGATGTATTTCGGCAGCGAGTCGTCGAGAACTCTTCCGCCGAAGCCGATGATGCCGCCCGTTGAGTCAATAATCGGATACATCACCCGGTTGCGAAACATGTCAACGGTTTCGTTCTTTTTTGAAACCAAAAATGCGCCCGCAAGTTCATTGTCGGAAAAACCTGCGGCATTTGCGGCTTTTCTCAGATTGTCCCATCCCGCCGGTGCAAAACCCAGTCCGAAACGCTTGATTGTCTTGTCGGACAGCCGGCGTTTTTTTAAATAAGCCAGTCCCGCCGCTCCTTCCTGCGTAAAAAGCCGCTCGTGAAACCAACGCGCGGCAAAGCGGTTGAGTTCCAATATTCGAAGCTTTTGTTTGGAGTTATCCTGCTCAAATACGGATTTCGGAATCTCGACTCCTGCGCGCTTGGCCAAAAATTCGACGGCCTCCGGATATTCGAGGTTTTCGATTTGCCGGATAAAAGTGATGATGTCACCGCCCGCCCCGCATCCGAAACAGTGATAATGCCCGTCCTGCGGCCAAACCGTAAAGGAAGGCGTCTTTTCGGAGTGAAACGGACAAAGGCCGACCAAAGTCGTGCCTCTCTTTTTGAGTTGGACATACCCGCCGATCAGCTGTTCTATGTCTATGCGATACTTGATTTCGCTGATGATGTTTTCGGCAATCAGAGCATATCCCCCCAATCTACCAATATGTTATTATAACACGGTTTTTCGTTTTGTCAAACCAATTTGGTATAATTTCCTGTTAATTCATAAATTTTGCCGCTTCGCAAGGCGGTATGAGGGCATCCCGCCCTGCATTCTCACCGAACTTCTATCTTCCCCATCCCCTCGGAACAAAAACCTCCTCAAACACACTAACCGCATACCGGTCGGTCATTCCCGCGATATAATCCACGACCGACTGCGACACATGCTCCCGGTCGACCGGCGCGCGTTTGGTGAGTTCCTCTGGGTTTTCATAAAAATATTCGTATAAAGTTTCGATCATCTCTTTGGCTTTACTTTCTTCACTCTTCGCTTTGGGATTGGTGTAAACCCGTTCAAACATGAATTCATGCAATTTATCGAAATACCTGTTCAATTCTGAACCGGGGCCGGGGTCTTCACAGTCAACGCCGTGTTTGATCACTCCCGCGACAAGCGTTGTGATCCGGGCGCTTTTGGTCGGCCCGAGCACATCCCGAATTTCAATGGGGACATCTTCCTGCTTAATAATTTCGGCACGAACCGCGTCCTCGATATCGTGGTTGACATAGGCGATCCGGTCAGCAATGCGCACCAACCGACCTTCGAGGCAAACCGACCATTTTCCTGCGGTGTGATTGATAATCCCGTCAACAACCTCGGCGGTCAGATTCAAGCCTTTTCCGTCTTTTTCAAGACATTGCAGCACCCGGACGCTGTGCTCATAATGCCGGAAAACCCCCTCATCCTTAAGCACTTTGCTCAATGCTGATTCTCCTGCGTGCCCGAACGGCGTATGCCCGACGTCGTGGCCCATCGCAATGGCCTCGGTCAGGTTTTCGTTCAGCGACATGGCGCGCGCCATCGTGCGGGCGATCATTGCGACTTGAATCGTGTGGGTCATCCGGGTGGTGTAGTGGTCGCCGCGCGGTGATAAAAACACCTGCGTCTTCTGTTTGAGACGAGAAAACGAGGAACTGTGCACAATCCGGTCGGTGTCTCTTTGAAAGTCCGTCCGGTAATCGCAGGGTTTTTCGTTGTGCTGCCGCCCTTTGCTTTGATCGGCAAATGAGGCGTTCGGAGCCAATATTAAATGTTCTTTTTGCTCCAGTTCTTCTCTGATCGTCAACAAAAACGCCTCCTTTTTTTGATTTAATGTATATCCTGCGGTGTCAAAGAAAAGATGACCATCGACTTGAACCCGCTGATTCCGTTTTTATAATGACAGAAATTGCGTAAAACGCCTTCTTTGACAAATCCGGCTTTCTCACATGCGCGCACTGACGGGATGTTTTCGGGCATGATCAGTGCCTGTACCCGCACGATGCCCATATTCTGTACCGTATACCGCCCGACAGCACGGATGGATTCGCTGGCATATCCCTTGTTCTGATATTTGGGTGAGATTTCATACCCGATATCCGCCTTACGACCGCTGATATCATCACATTGCGGGTCGAACATGTATATCCCGCCGATCACCTTTTTTTCGGCCTTCAGTTCGATTGCCCATCGGATAAACCGCTTGGACTCATACGCTTCATTGCGCCAGATTTCGACCATTGCTTTCACTTCTTCATAATCCTGCGGAAAACCGTCCGTATAAGTGAATGCATCTTTATACGCTGCGTATTCGTAAATATCGTTCGCATCCCGCATTTCAAGCCGTCTCAGAACAAGCCGCTCGGTCTCAATGACCGGAAAATTCTCAAATGCGTCGAGATACATATTGTTTCCTTTCGTTCTGCCGACGGAGTGCCGTTAATTATCGTCCTCCGCATCTTCGCTTCCGGCTGCCTCCAGTTCAAGCACCTGCGCTGCTTCCGGCCCGTCCAGCTGCTCCACATCACGCAGTTTACGCCGCATGGCGTTGGTGCGCTTTCCGACGAGATCCTCGAGTTCATTGTTGGCTTGTTCGAGCTTCTTCTGGGTCGCCGCAAGGGTGTCCGCAAACTTGCCGAATTCGGTCTTGACCGCGCCGAGCACTTTCCACACGTCGC
The DNA here is from genome assembly GCA_035353335.1 of Oscillospiraceae bacterium. Classification (NCBI taxonomy): domain Bacteria; kingdom Bacillati; phylum Bacillota; class Clostridia; order Eubacteriales; family Oscillospiraceae; species Oscillospiraceae bacterium. The sequence goes on from DAOPZJ010000002.1 coordinate 47,572, forward strand.
CGCTGCGCTTTTGGATCGCAAATGACCGGAACGCCATCTGCAGGCTGTTGAGCAGCGCTGCCATCGTGCTCGGTCCGGCGATCATCACGCGGTAGTCATGCTGTAAAGTCTCAATCATACCGCGGTTGACAGCTTCTGCGTATAAGCCCTCAAACGGCAGAAACATCACGCCGTAATCGGTGGTCTGCGGCGGGCATATGTATTTATCGTGAATGCCTTTAGCTTCGGATTTCAGCGTGTTGCACAATGTTTTTGCGGCAGCTTCCACGGCATCTTTATCACCGCTGTCATAGGCGTCGCGCAAAGCGGCATATGTATCACCCGGAAATTTGGAGTCAATCGGAAGCCAGACCGGCGCGCCGCCTTCGGCCGGCAGTTTGACCGCGTATTCGACGTGGTCGCGGCTGCCCGGCTTTGTCGTGACTTCGTGTTCATATTGTTCGGCGCTTAAAAATTCGCCGATGATCGCTCCAAGCTGTACTTCGCCGAGCACGCCGCGCGTCTTTACGTTGGAGAGCACCTTTTTCAAATCGCCGACGCCGTTAGCGAGCGACTGCATCTCTCCGAGGCCTTTGCTGACCTGTTCGAGCCGCTCGCTGACCAGTTTGAATGACTGCCCCAGACGTTCTTCGAGGGTCTTCTGCAGCTTCTCATCGACGGTCTGGCGCATCTGCTCGAGTTTCATTTCGTTCCGGTCGGAGAGCAGCTTCATCCGGTCGTCCATGCGCAGCAGCGATTCGTTGACCGCCTTTTGCAGCGTGTCCTGGCTGTTTTTCAGTTGCGAAGTCAGCTCAATCAGACGCTTGTCCTGGATGTCCGAAGCAGCCCTTTGCGACTGCATCAGCGCACCCGTCACACCCTCCATCCCAGCGCGCATCGCTGCGGTGTTCTCGGTGCGGTTGCGCGAGAGCTCGTCTGCCAGCATTTTCTGCTGTTTTTCGGAGTTGTTGCGCACAAACGAAAAAATCATCAGTGCGGCGACGATAATCCCCGCAAGATTGATTCCGATTAAAATGAGGAGTTGTCCGGTTGTCATGGTTCCCTCCGTCTCTGTTTTTTCCTATTTCTTTTCCCTCGTCTTCAACGGCGGCGGATTCAATGCGAACACGTCCTTGAAAACAGCGGTGCATTTATAAGTGATCTTGCGGTCGCGGTGCAGCCGCCCGAAAATCCACATGGCATATTTCGTCTTTTTACCGATTTCATCGAGATAAATCTGCAAAGCGTCGCAGTCGACATATCCGGCCTCCATCGAAGCCAGCATCGCCGCCGAGGGCTGATGGGTCAAAATGTAATCGACCTGCCAGCTGTACTTTTCGAGATTTTTGCGTCCGAATTCGAAGTCCAACTCATTAGGCAGTTCTTCGGCATGCCAGGTGCCGCATTTTTGCTTGCTTTCGATATCTTCGCTCTTGGCGCCTCCGAAGGCAAAAATCTTCTTGCCCTCGATTTCGAAGACGCTTCCGCGCCGCAGCATCCGCAGATTTCCGCTGATCACGGCTGCTTCCCCGCTGCGGTATTCATCAAGCGGGTATTTCATCAATAATTCATGGTTCTCATTCGCGCCGTCGATAAAGCAGATGTCAAACTTGTTCTTTCCGATCTTTTTTAACAGTTTTTCCTCGGCTTTGTCACCCTTCCAAATAAAGCCGAAATCCCCGGCAATCAGCAGCGTGTCACCTTTTTTCAGCCCTTTAAAAGAGTTCTTCAGCTTTTTCATATCTCCGTGCATATCGCCGGTCACATAAATCATACGTTACATACCTCCACGCTCACAGAACCGAGAGCGCCTGTTCCAAATCGGCCACAAGATCGGCCGGATCCTCGATGCCGACCGAAAACCGGACGGTTCCCTCGCTGATACCGGCCGCCGCGAGTTGCTTCGCGTCGAGCTGCGCGTGGGTAGTCGAAGCCGAGTGGTTGACCATCGACCGGCTGTCGCAGACGTTGGAGACGTTTGCGAACACCTTGAGCCGATCCATGAATTCGGCACACTTGATGCGGTCTCCGCCGAGTTCGCAGGCAAATACAGCACCGCAGCCGCGCGGCAGATATTTTTTACAGACTCTCAGGTATTTCGAGCTCGGCAGCGTCGGATAACTGACGTTCCTGACTTTCGGGTGAGCAAGCAGATACTGCGCGACGATCTCGCCATTCTCGCAGTGTTTTTTCATGCGCAGCGATAACGTCTCAAGTCCGATCAGCATCAAATAGGCGGTATTTGCGGACATGCAGCCGCCGATGTCGCGCAGGTATTTGCTGCGCAGGCGGGCGCAGAACGGCGTTTTGGCGAAGTCCTTGGCGAAAACGACGCCGTGATAGGATATGTCCGGCTCCGCAAACTGGCGATATCTCGGATTATTCAAATAATCGAATTTTCCGCTCTCGATAACAACGCCGCCCATCGCGGTGCCGTGCCCGCAGATATATTTCGTGGCAGAGTGGACAACGACATCGGCGCCGAATTCGAACGGGCGGCAAAGATAAGGCGTCGTAAACGTGGAATCGACCACGACGAGCACGCCGTGCCGATGTGCGATTTCGCAGATCGGCGCGATATCGGCGACGGCTGCGCCGGGATTGCTGACGGTTTCGAAGAAAAATAATTTCGTTCGGTCTGTGATGGATTCTTCCCAGGCGAGCAAATTGTCCCCGTCGATAAAATTGGCCTTGACGCCGAACTGCGCGTAGGTTTGGCCAAGCATGTTAACCGCCCCGCCGTAGATTTTACGGGCTGCAACGATCTCGTCGCCGCACTCGCAGAGATTTGCGACCAGAGAGAAGATGGCGTTGTGGCCCGAGGAAAACGCGACCGCGCCGGTACCGCCCTCCAGCAGCGCCATGCGGTCTTCGAAAATCCGAACCGTGGGATTTGAGATGCGTGAATAGATGTCGCCGTCCTCTTTGAGGCCGAACAACGCCGCAGCCCGCTCAGTGGTGCCGAAATCATAGGCGTTTGTCTGATAAATCGGAGGAATCATCGAAAAATTGTTTTCTTTCGGATCGTATCCGCCGTGTATTGCGATGGTGTCAAAACCCGGATCTTTCATATTGAGTTTCTTCCTTCGTGAGAAATTTGAAATTTAAGCTTTTCTTTTGTGTCGCAATTTGTTATAATCAAATAGTAAGAGCCGTACATATCCAAAAAGATGAAAATACGGTACTATTATAACATTTCGCAAGGCGATATTCAACAGGAGGTGAGGGGCTATGCGCAAATTCAAGCGCGCCGCCGCTGTTTTTGCTGTGTTGTTAATCCTCTCGGGAGCTTTTCTATTTCCGGCGTCCGCCGAAGGGGTCTACGCTCCGAACGGGGAACCGCAGGCGGAGTCGGTATACATCGTCAACGAGGACACCGGTCTCGTGATGTACGATAAGAACGGGGAGGAGCGCCTTTATCCCGCTTCTCTGACCAAAATCATGTCGGCCATCGTCATTCTCGAAACTGTCCAAGATCTCGACGGCACTGTCGGAACCATGACAAGCGAGCTGCTCGCGATGATTCAGGGCTCCGGCAGCGTCGTTTTAAATTTGGTCGAAGGCGAACAGATCACAATGCGCCAGATGTTATATGCGATGCTTCTCGCGAGCGACGGAGACGCGGCCCTTTTGGCTGCAGCGACGACAAGCGGAAGCGTTGCGGCATTTGTTGCCGCCATGAACGCAAAAGCCGCTGCGCTCGGCTGCACCAACACCAACTTCACCAATCCGCACGGCCTTCATGACGACAATCACTACTCCTGCGCCAAAGACCTCTATCTGATGGCCAAAGAGGCGCTGAAGTATCCGGTATTCAGTGAGATCATCAATTCAACCCGCTATACGATCCCCGCAACGAACAAAAACGGCCCCCGTACGGTCGTCACCACCAATATGATGCTCAGCTATAACCTCGGCGGAGCGCTGTATTACGAACCCGCGCGCGGCATCAAGACCGGCTTCACTACGCCTGCCGGCCCCTGCCTTGCCTCAATCGCCGAAAAAGACGGCCAGCGCTATGTCATCATCATGCTGAAATCGACGCTTCCCGGCGCGGACGGTGCCGTCGATCGCTACGGTGCGTTCAAGACGACCAAAACGCTGTATGACTGGCTATTCTCAACTTATTCGCTTCAGACACTGCTGACCCGGACTACGGTTGTCAAGAGCATCCCCGTCAATTACGGAGACAGCGTAGACGAAGTGGGACTGGTTCCGTCGCAGGAATTTGTGACCATGGTTCCGAAAAATACCGACTTGAGTTCCATCGTCGTCAAATTCGACGACGCCTTAAAAGACAAAACCGTCGACGCCCCGGTCGAAGCCGGAGCGGTTATCGGCAGCGCGGAGCTGCTGATCGGGGATAAATCACTCGGCACGGTACAGCTTGTCGCGGCCAACGCGGTCGCGCGCAACGAATTGTCCTATATCCTTGCCCAAATCGGTAAGTTCTTCTCCTCCGACATCATGATCATCATCGCCTGTATTCTGGCAATTCTGATCATCGGCTATATCGTTTTGAATGTCGTTTATAACCGCAAAAAGAAATCGCATTATTCTTCGCACAAACCCGCCAAGCGCTCCCGCTCCCGCTCGCGCAACCGCAACATCTTCCGCTGAGCCGAATATAATGATCAAATTATAAGGTGATTTATGGACCGAAAACAGTGCACAGGTCAAACCGCAAATCCGAAATGAAAGTGTCGCTTACTTTTTTTATTCGGGTCTTGCGCTTTGCCCGCACCATAAAAAACGGTCTTACAGATTCCTTGACAGACAGATAAGAAGGAAAGAAACGGAGGAATGTGAAAATGCTGGTACATGGAAAGGACATCAAGATTTTCTGCGGAAATTCAACCCCGGAGGTCGCCTCCCAGATTGCCCGTCAACTGGGTACCGATGTCGGAAAGGCCGATGTCGGGACATTTTCGGACGGTGAAATCTCGGTCTCGATCAAAGAGACCGTACGCGGCTCGGATGTTTTTGTGATCCAATCCACCTGCAATCCGGTCAACAATAATCTGATGGAACTCCTGATCATGATCGACGCGTTCAAGCGCGCGTCGGCAGCCCGCATCACGGCGGTCATCCCCTATTTCGGTTACGCCAGGCAGGACCGCAAAGCCCACGCGCGCGACCCGATCTCAGCCAAACTCGTCGCCGATCTGATCACCGCGGCCGGCGCAAACCGCGTTCTCACAATGGATCTTCACGCTCCCCAGATACAGGGCTTTTTCAACATCCCCCTCGACCATCTGTTGGGTGTCCCGCTATTGACGCCCTTTTTCAAGAAAATCCACGAACAGGACCTTTGCGATGTCGTGGTGGTTTCGCCGGACCTCGGTTCTGTCACACGCGCAAGACAATTTGCCGAGCGTTTGGGTACGCCGCTCGCCATTGTGGATAAACGACGTCAGATGGCAAATGTCTGCGAGGTGATGAATATCATCGGCGAAGTGCAGGATAAAAAGGTTATCATTGTCGACGATATGGTCGATACCGCCGGAACCTTATGCAACGCGGCCAAAGCCGTCATCGAGATGGGCGGCGCAGCGGAGGTCTGTGCCTGTGCCACCCACGGCGTACTATCCGGAAGCGCGCTTGAGCGCATCGAGGCGAGCCCGCTCAAGGAACTCGTTTTGCTCGATACGGTCCCGATCAGTCCGGAGAAGCAGAGCCCGAAAATCACGATTTTGCCGATCGCGCCGGTTTTTGCCGAGGCCATCCTGCGCATCTACAACGACCGCCCCGTTTCACCGTTATTTGATTAAACGCATCTGTTTGAAATTATTCGTAACTTTATAACGGTTTTACGGAGACGCAGAAACTTTACACTTTTAATTTTACGCTTTATACGAAAATGACTTGTCATTGTACACTTTTAAATGTTAACTGTTAACTTACGGAAGTGATTAAAGAAGGAGTTTTGCCTTTGGGTATCTTTTTAAAAAAAGCCGAACTGTTTTTAATTGTAGGCCTCGGAAATCCGGGGGATCAATACCGCAGCACCCGGCATAACGCCGGGTTTCTTGCTGCCGATTTTATTGCGCAAAAGCAAAACGCCAAATTTAAAAAACGATTTCAGTCAGAATTTGCCGAAGTGAAATTCAGCGGTAAAAAGTGTTATCTGCAAAAGCCTTTGACCTTTATGAACAACAGCGGCCTTGCGGTTCGCGATGCTTGTAACTTTTACCGCATCCCGGTCAAAAATGTGATCGTGATGCACGATGATATCACGCTTGAGCCGGGTCGGTTCAAATTTAAGACGGGGGGCAGCGATGGCGGCCACAACGGTCTTTCCAGCATCATCACCAATCTCGGTGAATGGGACTTCCAGCACATCAAACTCGGCATCGGAGCCAAGACCGTCAAAGAAATGCCTCTGTATGACTATGTTCTCCAGACCATGCCGGACGCGGACAGAAAAGCGCTTGAGGGACTTTTCGAAGATATCTGCGGCTGCATTGAGCTGATTGTCGCGGGCGAGCTTGAAAAGGCGAAAGCGGCATATAATCACCGCTCGGAAAACGAACCGAAAGAGGATCAATGAAAGGGATTTTGCAACACCTCTCGGAGCTGTCGGGCATCACCCGGATCAAAACCTCGGCGGCAAAACACAAGGCGTGCGCAATCACCGGCTGCACGCCGTCTTTTCGCGCTGCGGTGCTTGCGGCAACCTGTGAAGAATTAAACCGCCCCGCGCTGGTGGTCTGCCCGTCGGAAGGCGAGGCCGAAAAATTCGCAGCCGATCTGCGCCAGTTTACAGACGGCGTGTTTGTTTTGCCCGCCAGAGAATTGATTTTAACCGCGTCGGGCGTCAGCTCACACGAATATGAACGCGAGGCCCTCGGCGTGCTCGACGCCGCGCGCTGCAAAAAAGTGAAAGCCGTCATCGGCACCGCCGAGGCGTTTACACGTTATACCGTCTCGCCCGAGGTGCTTGCAGGACGACTGATCGAACTCAAAACCGGCATGACCATCGCGCCGAACGACCTCGTACAGAGCTTACTCAAAGCTGGATATGTCCGAGTCGATCCGGTCGAAGCCAAGGGCCAGTTTTGTCTGCGCGGCGGCATCGCCGACGTCTATCCGTCCAACAGCGAAAACCCCCTTCGCATCGAGTTTTTCGGCGACGAGATCGAGCGTATGGCCTTTTTCGATGCCGACAGCCAGCGCCGCACTTCCAAGGCCGATAAAATGCACATCGTCCCGGCGGGTGAGATTTTCCCAGACGACCCCGAACAATTTCAAAAAGACCTCGGGCATTTCTGCACAGGTTTGCATACCAAAAACGCTGGCGATTACCGCAGCAAGGCCGAATCCGATCTGACCGCCCTGCGGGAAGGCCGCCGTATCAACTTTGACCGCTATTACAATTTAGTCCATAAAAAACCCGCCACAATCTTTGACTATCTGCAAAACCCTGTCTGCGCCGTCTTTGATTTCGCGCGCACCGCAGAAGCCGGAAACGGCTTTGAAAAGCGGTGGCTCGGTGAGCTCTCCGCCGCGCTGGAAGAGGGTTTCTGCGCCAAGGGTGTTGATGAATTTTACGAGAGTTTAGATGTTTTGTTTTCGCGTGTAACCGGGAGCGGCGGCCTGTTTTTCGACAACTTTGCCAAGACCGCGCTGTCAAGCCGCGTGCAGGATATCGTCACGTTTGACTGCCGCGTCAACGCCGTCTGGAACGGCTCTCCCGACACCCTGCACGAATGGCTCTCCGATGTCTCGGCGGGCAATTTTACGCCGGTTATTTTGGTTCCGACCAAACGCGCTGCCAAAGCCCTGATCGACGATCTGACCAACTCAGGAAAACCCTGTGTTTTATACGGTCTCGACGAACCGTTCACCGGAAATACAGCCCATATTGCGGTCGGCGCTCTGTCCGGCGGTTTCGAGCTGCCCGAGCTCAAATTCTCGTTGTTGACCTCGACCCCGCCCCGCGCTGTCAAAACCACGGTCAAGCGCGCCAATGCCATCGGATCAATCTCGGAGCTCAAGCCCGGCTGCTACGTCGTCCATCAGGCGCACGGCATCGGCCTTTATAACGGTGTCGAGACCATCACGGCGGCGGGTGCGACCAAGGACTACTTAAAAATCTCCTATTCCGGCACCGACGTGCTCTATTTGCCCGTGACCCAACTGGATATGCTCTCAAAATACATCGGCCCCGACGACAACGGGCAGGTGAAATTAAATAAACTCGGAAGCGCCGAATGGCAGCGCACCCGAAGCAAGGTCAAGGCCGCCGTACGCGATATGGCCGACGAGCTGATCGCGCTCTATTCCAAGCGCAAAAGCATTCAAGGCCACGCTTTCTCATCAGACACCCCATGGCAGGAAGAATTTGAACAGCGTTTTGAATACGACGAGACCGCCGACCAACTGCGCTGCGTCGAGGAGATCAAAGCTGATATGGAACAACCCGTTCCGATGGACCGGCTCTTGTGCGGAGATGTCGGATTCGGCAAGACTGAAGTGGCTTTGCGCGCCGTGTTCAAGTGCGTCATGGATGGCAAGCAAGCCGCGATTTTAGCCCCGACCACGATTTTGGCATGGCAGCACTATGAGACCTTATGCCGCCGCATGAGCGGTTTCGGCATCGAAATGGGGCTGCTCTCGCGTTTTGTCACGCCCAAACAGGCCTCGTCGACCAAGTCAAAACTCCGTACCGGCGGCATTGACGTGGTTGTCGGGACCCATAGCATCTTACAAAAAGACATCGCTTTCAAAGACCTCGGTCTGATTGTCGTCGACGAGGAACAGCGTTTCGGCGTCTCCCAAAAAGAGACCCTGAAGACCAAATTTCCCGTGGTCGATGTGCTGACCTTGTCGGCAACCCCGATTCCGCGCACGATGAATATGGCCATCAGCGGCATCCGTGACATGTCGATGATCGACGAAGCCCCGATTGACCGCCACCCCGTGCGCACTTTCGTCGCCGAATATGATCTGCATATGTTGGCCGACGCCATCCGCCGTGAGCAGCGGCGCGGCGGCCAGGTCTTTTGGCTGCATAACCGCATCGAGGACATCTCCTATGTCGCCGCGAAACTGCAGACCCTGATACCCGAAGTTCGTATCGTCTGCGCCCACGGCCAGATGGATAAAGAGGAGCTCTCGGGCATCTGGCGCAGGATGATGGACGGCGAGATCGACGTATTGGTCTGCACGACGATCATCGAATCCGGCATTGACCTGCCGAACGTCAATACCCTGATCATCGAAAATGCCGATAAGATGGGGCTTTCACAGCTGCACCAAATCCGGGGCCGCGTGGGGCGCAGTTCCCGCCGCGCTTATGCCTACTTAACTTACCGCCCCGAAAAAGCGCTCTCGGAAATTGCCCAAAAGCGCTTGGAGGCCATCAACGAATTCACCGAATTCGGCGCGGGCTACGCCATCGCCGTCCGCGATATGGAAATCCGAGGTGCGGGCGATCTGCTCGGCGCGCGCCAGCACGGACATATGGCTTCCGTCGGCTACGATATGTACCTCAAACTCCTCGCCGAAGCGGTCGCCGAGGCCAAAGGCGAAAAGCCGCAGGTGCAGAATTCGCCCTGCCTTATCGACCTTCCCATCGACGCCTTCATCCCGCCGGCCTACATCAAAGAGCCCGGCCAGCGGCTTGATATCTACCGCAAAATTGCCGCTGCCGGCAACAAAAACGCCGAGTCCGAAGTTCTTGCCGAATTGCGGGATCGTTTCGGCGAGCCGCCGGTGCAGGTCTCCCGTCTGCTTGAAGTCGCCCGTCTGCGCAACCGCGCCACGGCCTGCGGAGTCACGGAGCTTTCCAAGCGCGGCGACGGTTTGGTGTTTTATATGAACAACCCAGAGCGCTCCTGCCTGCCCGAGATGACCAAGAAGCTGCGTGGCCGCGTGATGATGAACGCAAACGGCGCAAGGCCGCATGTCTATGTCAAACTGCTCAAAGACGACCCTGCGGTTCTGGCCGCCCGCGTACTCGAATTTTTATCCGGCTCGAAAATTGACTCCGCAATGTAGAAGTGGTACAATATACGGCAACGCTCAAAAAGCGTAAGGACAGATAAAAATATCCGTCCCTGGGAGGTCGGAACTTGTTTACTTTTGCAATATTGGTCGGCAAAATCGCCGCTTTCTTATTGGGTTTAATCGGACGCGGAAGCGACCTTCCCGGCAGGGTCGCTTTAAAACTTTGCCCGAAATTGCTCGGCAGATTTAAGCGTAAAGCCAAAATCATCGCGGTTACCGGAAGCAACGGCAAAACCACCACCGCCGGCATGATCGCACAGGCGCTTGCTGCCTGCGGCAAGACCGTCAAGACCAACCCGATCGGCTCGAATATGACCGGCGGCGTCGCGACTGTCATGCTCAAAGCGTCTGACTTACGCGGCCATATCAACTGCGATTTTTTGGTGCTTGAAACCGATGAGCGCTGGTCGCGGTTGATTTTTGCCGACTTCAAACCCGATTACATGCTGGTCACAAACCTGTTTCGCGACCAAATCACCCGCAATAACAACGTCGACTTTATTTTTAACATATTAAATGATGTCATCACCCCCGAGATGACCCTGATTTTGAACGCCATGGACCCGATCAGCGTCCGACTCGGCAAAGATTGCCGCAAGGTCTATTTCGGCTGCGACGAGGGCGAACTCACACACCCGAAACCCATTTCGATCACCCACGACTGCAAGGTCTGCCCGATCTGCAAACATCGGCTCTCCTACAAATTTTACCTCAACAACCATATCGGAAAATACCGGTGCGATAATTGCGAATTCACCGCACCGTGTCCGAGTTATTTGTTGACCGATGCCGACCTCGGCAGAGGCACCGCCAAAATCAACGGTCTGGATATCAAACTCGAAGCCCCGACCGCTTACGGATTTATGAACCTGGCCGCCGCAGCCGCCGTCTGCACCGAAGCCGGTCTGCCGTTTTGGTCGGTCGTTGCGGCGCTCAATCAAATTAAGACCAATAAAACCCGAATCGACCGTTTTAAAATCGGTGAACGCGAAGGCGTTATGATCTTGTCAAAGAATCAAAACCCCGTCTCGTTCGATTTATCGATTTCCGAAGTGCTTCGCATCCCGGGCGAAAAGACCGTCGTCGCCTACATCAACAACATCAACCATACCAATCACCGCGACACCACCTGGCTGTGGGACATCGCGGTTGAACGTCTTGCGGGCAATGTCAGAAACGTGATCTGCGCAGGCCCGAGGGCGTATGACCTCGCGGTTCGGCTCAAATATGCGGGCTTTGACATGGACACTGTGCTGATCGAACCGGACAACTCCGGCATCAAAGCAGCCGTGTCCAAAACTAAAGGGACGCTCTGCATTTTGACCGAACTGTACGACGCAAAAACCATTATGGAGGCGACCGGAAGATGAAACTGCTTCGGCTTTACGACGACCTGCTCGACCTCTACGGCGACGGCGGCAACTTCACTGTGATTAAAAAACGGCTTGAAGCAGCCGGATATGAGCTGACTGCGGAATGCCGCACGGTCGGTGAACCTTTCGACCTGACGCAATACGACTTTGTCTACATCTCCCCCGGTCTGCCAAAAAACCTCGCCGTCGCCGCTGCCGATCTGGTGCCGCGCAGCGAAAACCTGTTTGACGCCATCGAAAAAGGCGTGGTGTTTTTAGCGACCGGCAACGCCCCCGCGTTGTTTTCCGAAGAATTTATATTGGACGACGGCGAAAAAGTCAAGGGCTGCGGCCTGTTCCCGGTCAAGCATGCCTTCGGCAAAAAGATCACAATCCGTGACCTGGTAGGCATCACTGAAAGCGGACTCCAAATCACGGGCTTTTTAAACAGTACCGACACCCGCCATGGCGAATATGAAACCCCGTTCGTCCGTATCACAGGCAGCGGGAAGCAACCGTATGATAAAACCACGGACGGCGCGCGCAAAAAGAACCTTTTCGCCACCGAGCTGCTCGGCCCGGTGCTCGTTCGCAACCCCGACCTTCTGCGCGAACTGTTGAATCTGATCGCAGGTGAGCCGCTCCCGCCCTACGACGATTCCCTCGAAACCGAAGCCGCAAAGCGCATTTTAAAAGAGCTTATGGCTTAAATAACGAAGGGGGAGATGCCCACATCCCGCCGCATATGAAGACAATATTGTAATTCGTTTATATAATTTAATTCTTCTATGGAATTAAATTTGACGCACGGCGGAATAATGAGGGCGTTCTCTCAGGACGTCCCGCCCCATAATAAACAAAAGGCCCCTTTTCGGAGCCTTTTTTATATGCGCAACTATCTTTTCTTTCTTGAGATATTCCAAAGTGCCAAACCGTAAAACAAGACAGCGCTTCCGATTAAAATCAGAATGCTTGTCGTCACCGAAACCGCAGCGTCGCCGAACTTGAATGTCACGCCCATCATCTGTTTAAATCCTTCGATCGTCTCCGCAGGCGCACCGTCAAATGTGGCAGCCAACGGCGCTTCCATCATCGCCTGCCGGAATAACGCGGCCGCATGCGAAGGTGGGAAGCATTTGATCACCCACTGAACGCCTTCTGGCAACTGTCCGATCGGCAGATAAATGCCTGTCAAAAAGCCGATCATGGTTCCGATCACGGTGCTTGCGGTGCCGAAAGCGTTATTGCTCTTAAAAAACGAGACGAGCAGCAGCACCATTGACGCATTGGTCGTCGTGGAAAGCACCACCAGCCCGAGCACTTTAAAAAGCGCCGTAAACCCCATGAATTCGCCGCCGCTCAGGATGATGTATACCTCAGCCAGCACTACGGTGACCAGGCTCATGATGATGCCGATGACGATGGAACTGAAAATATATCCGCCGACAATCTTGCTGCTTTTAATCGGCGAGACTGTGAAATCTTTGATAATTTTTTTCGATTTATCATCAACCATTGTGCCGAACGCGCCCATCGTCGTTGTGACCGAGGTAACCGCGAGCAGGCCTGCCATGATCCAGGAATTCATTAAAAATTCCGCACCCGGGGCGTTATCCATACTTTTGACCCAGACGTCGCCCAAAAACAGCGCATACAGCCCGATGATGATGAACACGGCGAGCAGAGAAAAAAACACCGAAGCCCTGTCTTTGAAAAACACTTTAAGATTTCTGACGGTAAATCCGCTCATTGCCTGATCTCCTTTCCCGTGACGGCGATAAACGCGTCGTCCATCGTGCCCTTCAAAACTTCAAATCCCGAGATCATGTACCGGCAGGATTCGAGAATCGGCAGCGCGTCCATCGTAGCCGGGAGTTCTGCCTGGACGGTGTCAGCGGAAATTTTATAAGAAACACCCATCTCTTTGAGCTTTTCGGCGACCGCCTGCGTGTCCTTACAGGTCAAAACGAGCCGGTCTTTCGAATATTTTTCTTTCAGCTCGGCAGGGGTTCCCTTTGCCGAGATTTCGCCGTTGTCGATGATGATCACATAATCGGCTCCGGCGGCTTCCTCCATGTAATGTGTGGTCATAAAAACGGTCATGCCGCTCTCTTTTTGTATCTTCGTGACCGTCTCCCAGACGCTTTTGCGGGTCTGCGGGTCAAGCCCCGTGGTCGGTTCATCCAGAAACAGAATTTTCGGCGTGTTGATCAATGCCCGCGCGATGTCGCAGCGCCTGCGCTGCCCACCCGAGAGCTTGCCATAAGGCCGTTTAAGCAGTTCTGTGACCCCGGTGATCTCGGCCGTGCGTTTGACCGCGGCAGAAAGCGCCTTGCCTTTGAGCCCGTATAAGCTGCCGCGGCATTTCAAATTCTCTTCAATCGTCAGCAGCTGGTCGAGCAGGCCGTCCTGAAACACCGCACCGATCTCGTTTCTGATGGTTCGGTCGTCTTTGCCGACTGTGCGGCCGTCGACGGTCACCGCGCCCTCGTCCTGTTTTAAAAACGTGCAGATAACGTCGATGGTGGTAGATTTTCCTGCGCCGTTCGGGCCGAGAAAAGCAAACAATTTGCCCTTTTCCACATAAAAATCGATCCCTTTGACCGCATGCACCTCTCCGTATGACTTATGTAACCCCTTAACTTCGATAATCTTTTCCAATATTACGCCCCCCATTGTAGGGACGACCCCATGTGGTCGCCCGTCTTTCAAGATGCCTGATGTTTCGGTTTGAATTCCTAATTATGAACTTCCGGCGTCACGCACCGTGTTAAAAGAATACCAAATAATTGGGTAGCACGCTATCAACACAGCTTTTAAATACCGCAACCGGCGGTTGCACTTTCTAATTCTAAACTCTTAATACTGAATTTTAATATGTTCCGAGTTCAATTCCCTTTTTTATAAAATATTTATAGTTCTCCATATCGACGGTTTTCGGTACCGAATGGTCGGTGTGCAGCACATAGCCGTATTTGCCCTTGACAATCGGGATTTTCTTTTCAAGTTCCGCGTCAATCTGGGCGCGGTCGTTAGAGCAGAGTGCCCGGGCGTCGATGCCGCCCATCAATGCGATCTTGTCGCCGTAGTTTTGATAAATGCGCAGTAAATCCATACCGGCTTTGACTTCCATCGCCTGCAATAAATTCATCCCCGCTTTAATCATACCCGGAATCAGCGGTTCGACAAATCCGCAGGAATGCACCATCACCGGCAGTCCGATGGAGTGCGCATAGTCAAACGTATACACATGAGACGGATAAATGAATTGATCGTACATCGCCGGAGACATAAACGGCGCACCCTTGTAGCCCATATCTTCGTAATACCAGATGCCGTCGGGTTTTCCCTCGCGTTCAAAAAGCATTTTTTGCAGTTCCACCGTCAGCCACGCAAAGGTCTTGCTCATATCCATAATCCATTCGGGGTCGTAGATCATCGCGGCAAGCATCTCTTCGTGCCCCGCGACCGGGTGCATGCACTCAAAGACGTTGACGCCCGACCATACCAAAAACTTATTGTGTTCCGCGGCATATTGCTTATCCTTATGGTAGGCTTCAAAGTTAATGCGCTTTTCAAACAGCGACCGGTCAAGCAGAAGCGGTTTAATCTTTTCCTCCCATTTTTCCCGGCTGTCGATTTCGTAGCGCACATGCTCCGGGGTGGAGTCGTGTTTTTTATGGCGGCGCAGCACGGCCCAGTTGCCGTCGAGCTTGGTTACGGTATCCTCGTCTTCTTTTACAACGACCGGTTCAAAATCGACACGGGCGACCATTTTAAACGGCCAGCATTCCAACAAATCGAAGTTGAATTCCTTGTTCATATCAGACCCGCAGCCCTGATTTTCCATCCATTCTTTTTGAGTGTCGCCCCAAAAATGCTCAAAAAGCCCGATCCGATCCACCGGCTGGTGATTTAAAATACGTGAAATGCGTTCTTTCCCTGTCAGTTCCGTCATTACAATTCCATCCTTTCGCAAAGGCGATAAATGTTATTAGATTTCGGTCGCAAATATTTTTAAACCCGATCTTTTACATGATACCATCTGTATATACCTCTGTCAAATGTATTATGGTAAAAAATAAAAGCGTTTTGCACAAGCAGAGCGCTTTACCTTAACATTGCTTTTTCCTGTTTATTAAAATCTTCTCGCCGCAGCGGTACCTTACCTCTTCACTCTTCACTATTACTTCTTACTTCAAAATAACCCCTCCGCCGATGACCAGTTCGCCCTCATATACCACCGCGCTCTGCCCCGGCGCAACGGCTCTGGCGGGCTGCTCGAATAATACCCTGTCCCCTTCAATCTTCGCTCCGACCGCTCTCGCCGCCGAACGGATCTTTACACCATATACTTTTTCGCCTTCCGGAATTCTGTGCCAAATGCAATCCGATAAAACAGCGGTATCCGAATATTCATCCCCGCCCCACGCCAAAAAGACCCGGCGGGTTTCGTGTTCGATTCTTTTCACAAACACCGGTTTTCCGAACGCGCCGACGCCCTTGCGCTGGCCGATCGTAAAATTGTAAATCCCCTCGTGCCTGCCGCATACATGGCCGTCCGGTGAGACCAAATCTCCCGGTAATATCCCGAGCTTTTCACGCAAAAATGCGGCGTAATCGGCATCGGGCAGAAAACAATTCTCGCTGCTGTCGGGCGCGTCGTGGCAGTCCAGCCCGTTCTCTTTGGCGATTTTCCGCACTTCGCCCTTATCATGAACGTCTCCGAGCGGCATCAACAGGCGGTTTACGGCATCGTCTTCAAGCCGGTAAAGCATATAGCTCTGGTCACGTTTCTCGCAGACGGCTTTTCGAATCAATCCGTCTTGGGTTCGTGCGTAATGTCCGGTTGCGATGTATTGATATCCGTTTTGATCGGCACATGCGAGCAGCTGCCTGAATTTGATTGCCGGGTTGCAGCGCACGCAGGGATTCGGCGTACGCCCCTCTGCATATTCATTGATAAAATACGATATGATGGTCTCTCCGAATTCTTTTCGCGCGTCAACGGTGTATAACGGAATTCCGAGTTGTTTCGCGGCTTTTTCGGCTTTCTCAATGCCATTTTCGTGCTGTTTCGACATGATCATATAGATCCCGCCGACTCTGTACCCCTTATTTTTCAGCATCAAAGCACAGACGCCGGAATCGACGCCGCCGGATAAGGCGACCAAAATGCTATTCATGGCACCCTTCGCAGTCGATGATCCTGCCGACAATCGGTTCCGGATCGATGCCTTTCTTTCGGTAATAATCGGCAAGCGCCGTCTTGATGGCCTGCTCAGCCAGTACCGAGCAGTGAATCTTCGCAGGCGGCAATCCCTCCAGCGCTTCTACGACCGCTTTATTGGTCAGCTTGAGCGCGTCATCGATGGATTTTCCTTTGATCAACTCTGTCGCCATCGAACTCGTCGCAATCGCCGCGCCGCAGCCGAATGTCTTGAATTTGACGTCGGTGATGATGCCGTTGTCGATTTTTAAAAACATCTTCATGATGTCGCCGCAGCGGGCATTTCCGACTTCACCGACACCGTCGGCATTTTCAATCTCGCCGACATTGCGCGGATTCATAAAATGATCCATCACTTTTTGGGTATACATATAAACCTCCTAAATACGTCCGGCCCAAATCGGGCTCATTGCGCGCAGTTTCTGCACAATCGGCGGCACGGTTTTCAGGATATAATCCACGTCCGCTTCGGTATTGTACCGTCCGAGTGACAGCCGCAGTGAACCGTGTGCGATCTCATGCGGCAATCCGATCGACAACAATACATGGCTCGGGTCGAGCGACCGGCTGGTGCAGGCCGACCCCGACGAGGCGCAGATACCGTTCATATCCATCCAAAGCAGCAGCGATTCGCCTTCGACGCCCTCAAACGAAATATTGGCGTTGCCCGGCGCCCGCTGCGTCCGGCTGCCGTTTAACCTTGTTGCCGGCAGCGCAAGCAGCCCATCGATCAGCTCGTCCCGAAGTTTGGCAATCCGTATGCTTTCCTCGGGCAGATGTTCAACCGCTTCGGTGATCGCCGCGCCGAGTCCTACGATACCCGGGATATTCTCGGTTCCGGCGCGTTTACCGTTCTCCTGCTGCCCTCCGCTGATGAGCGACATGATCCGAACGCCTTTTTTGATATACAATGCGCCGACGCCTTTCGGGCCGTGAAACTTATGTGCCGACAATGACAGCATGTCCGCGCCGAGTGCCTTGACGTCAACCGGGATATGCCCGACCGCCTGTACCGCATCGGTATGAAATAATACGCCTTTTTGAGCGCATACAGCGGCAATTTCCGAGATCGGATTGATCGTTCCGATTTCATTGTTGACTGCCATCACGGTGACCAGCGCGGTGTCCTCACGAATCGCCGCCGCAATCGCTTCGGGCGTGATAATGCCCTCGCTTGTCGGCTTGATGAGCGTCGGTTCAAATCCCTGCGCTTTAAGCGCCTCGAGTGTATTCAACACCGCGTGATGCTCGTATTCGGTCGAGACGATGTGTTTCTTGCCTGTCTTGGCCTTTTGAAACGCCGCGCCCTTGATCGCCCAGTTGTCACTCTCGGAGCCGCCGCCGGTGAAATAAATCTCACTCGGATCGGCGTGAATCGCCTTTGCAACCTGTTCGCGGGCCGCGGTCAGCGCCTTTTCGCTCTCATACCCCAAGCTGTAAATCGACGACGCGTTGCCGTATTTTTCACAAAAATACGGTTTCATCGCCTCAAAAACCGATTCCGACACACAGGACGTCGCCGCGTTGTCGGCATATACGATTGCTCTTTCCATCTTTATCGAGCATTCCTTTCCGAAAAACAGATGACGGCACGAAAAACGTACCGCCATCTATGATACACCGAATTCGTATGTTTTACAACATCGAAATCATTTAATTCAGAAAACTCACAGCGAAATCCGCTTGTTGAGCTCATATAGTTCTTTGTCGAACGGTTTTGTCATTTTCAACGCTTCGGCGATATCAAAGTCGACGATTTGGCCGTTTTTTTGCACAACCACGCGGTTGCCGATGCCTTTGGCAAGCAGGTCGACTGCATGGACACCCATCATCGTGGCAATCACGCGATCTTTTGCCGACGGCGAACCGCCGCGCTGGACATACCCGAGCACGGTCGCGCGGGTCACGACCCCGGTCGCGTTTTCGATGTCTTTGACCAGCTGCGCCACGCCGCCGGGATAATCGATGCCTTCCGCAGCGATGATGATGAAGTGTTTTTTACCCGCCCGGCTCATCTTCTGCATCGGTTCGACGACGTCTTTTTGAAGGTCGATCGGAATTTCGGGCACCAGGATTGCCATTGCGCCGCTTGCGACGCCCGCGTGCAGCGCAAGGTATCCGCAGTCGCGTCCCATGACCTCAATCAACGAACAGCGGTCATGCGAGTGCGAGGTATCACGCACTTTGTCGACCGCGTCAATGATGGTGTTCAGCGCCGTATCGACTCCTATGGTATAGTCGGATGCGCTGATGTCGTTGTCAATGGTGCCGGGAATGCCGACACAAGGAATGCCCTTTAGGGACAACGCGCTCGCGCCGCGGAAACTCCCGTCTCCGCCGATGACGACGATGCCCTGGAGACCGAATTGCTTGCAGTTTCGGATGGCGCGTTCCAGACCCTCGGGGGTTTGGAATTCGGGGCTGCGGGCGGAATACAGAATTGTCCCGCCTCTGTGCAGGATCTCCGAAACGCTTCGGATCTCCATCTGCTGAAAATCGCCGTGAATCAGTCCCTCATAACCGCGGTTGATGCCAAAGACCTCCATGCCGCTGCTGATGGCGGAACGCACAACCGCGCGCACTGCGCAGTTCATGCCCGAAGCGTCTCCGCCGCTGGTCAATACGCCGATGGTTTTGATTTCGCTCACAATAATCGCCTCCGTTTGGGTCTCTCGTATAAGGTTATTCCGGTTTTTATTTGACAAGCACTTTCTTCAGTTTCACAAACCGCGGCAAACTGTTCTCAAAAGGCAGTTTGGTCTGTCCCTGAACGAGCGGCAGCGCGTAGTCGATGAATTTTTTGTTCAGTCCGTCGCCGGTTTTGTTGATCCAGTCGAGCGGAATCTTTTTCTCGGCGTTGGCGACGACGGTCAGATCGAACAATTTGATCTTGCACTGATATTTGCCGTCTTTATACACCCGCTCGAAACCGACCATCTTGTCGGTCACGCCTTTGACGGCGTTTGTGACGGCGGCTTTACCCGCTTTGAACGCCTCGTCGATGTCGGTCTGGGAGGCGCAGTGCGCCGCGCAGCGCTGCAGAAGCGAAAGCTCGATGCCGCGTACCTTTGCGCCGGTGGCATTTTTCACGGTGTCCGCGAGGAAGGAAGCGAGGCCTCCGAGCTGCGCATGGCCGAAGCTGTCCTTTGTCTTGGTCAGGTCGGCGCCGTATTCGGAGATATATTTCCCGTCTTTGTCTTTAATACCCTCGGATACGACGACGAGGCATTTTTTTGTCTTCTCATAAATGGTCTTGACTTTAGCGACAAAGCTGTCCAGATCGAACGGCACTTCGGGCAGATAAATCAGATCGGGCCCGCAGCCCTTTTCGACGGCAAGCGCGGCGCTCGCGGTCAGCCAGCCGGCGTTACGGCCCATAGCTTCGACGATTGTGACCATTCCCGTGTCATAGACATGCGCGTCGTGGTAGACCTCCATGACCGAAGTGGCGATGTACTTGGCGGCGGAGCCGTAACCGGGACAGTGGTCGGTGCCGTCGAGGTCGTTGTCGATGGTCTTCGGAATACCCATCACGCGGCATTCGTAGCCGTTGGCAAGGCAGTATTTCGAAATTTTATTGCAGGTGTCCATCGAGTCGTTGCCGCCGTTATAGAAGAAATAGCGGACGTCGTACTTTTTGAACACTTCGAGAATGCGTTTATAATCGCTGTCGTCAACCGACGGGTCCTTGAGCTTATAGCGGCAGGAGCCGAGTGCCGACGAGGGCGTATATTTCATATATTCCAATTCTTTGGGATCCTCTTTGCCCATATCCATGAGCTTTCCGTCCAATACGCCTTTGATGCCGTTGCAGGCACCGTAGACCTTGGTGATGGCTTCGCTCTCGAGCGCGGTTTTGATTGCGCCGTAAGCGCTTGCGTTGATCACGGAACTCGGACCGCCCGATTGACCGATAATACATGCTCCTTTTAATACTGACATCTGATTCATACCCTTCGTTTATTGGTTTGTTATGTGAGAACATCCCTGCGTGAGAACAATTCTCACCGCATACCATTATACCACTTTCCAACTTTGTCGGTCAATAGGGATTCTGCCGCCAACCTTACCTCCCTTGTTAAAGGGAGGGGGACCACTAAAGCGCCGTTTAAGCGCTTTAGTGGTGGAGGGATTCATTACCGGCTGTAAAAGCCGAGTAAGCGAAAAAGAACGGCTTTCGCCGTTCTTTTCATCAGGTTATTCCTCACTTAAACGTAATCAACTGTAAAAGCGCATCGAGCGAATAATACGGCCAAGCATTCGTGTTTTCGTTCAACTGCAAAACAATCAGCTTTCCGCCCGTCTCGAAGAAGAAGTAGTGAGTATGAGTCATCGCACCGCCCAGAATACTAGCTGTGATATCGGCATACCGGACATTGCCCAAGGAGCAAGTTCCATCTTTGATCGTCGTATTGGAAACCGCCCAGTTGTATTTCATGAAGTATTCCTGCAGCATCCGGTCAGCTGCGGCGGAGAAGGTCTCCCCATTTAGTTCGTAACCGGTCAGGGTGATCATGCAATCATGCCCGTTAATTGTGCAGGAGTTCTCGCTCTCGTAACGCGGGCTTCCACAATACTTGTATCCTTCTTTTCGCTCTTCAGGATACATCCCATCGAGATAAGTGACCAATTCGTTTCCGAGATCAAATACCAGATCGAAAACTTCGTATTTGGGTACAATCTCGGTTCCGGTCTCCCGGTCAATCACCGGCAGATTTACATCCATCGGGAACTCCACCGTGTCATAGACCATGAATGACTTGACTTGCGATGTGTCCATTACTTCATTGAACAGATATATACCCGTATTGGCGGAAATTCTGATGCCCATTTCGTCCTGAGACATCTCGGTGAGTGTCTTTTCTGTGCCATCGCCAAACACAAGTTCGGCGCTGCGATATAATGAACCGTTGATATAATCCATAAAACCAGCTCTCTGCATTCCCGAACTGCTTAACGCACCGGTACTCTTCACATAGACCGCCAGCGGCGTGATCGTCACGGTATCAGCAAGCCGAGTGCCGTTAAACAGCATTGTCGGATGCGTCTGCTTGAGATACTGCCTGTAATACTCCTGCACCGAGCGGGTGACCGACGGCGCTTTCTGAGTCATTTTCGGTAATGTAAGTTCCGGACCGCCGGAAAAATTGCCGTACCAACTACCGCAAGTTCCTATGCCGATATTTAACGTCTGATTCTCACCGTTTATAACATAGAGCGCATAGTAATCGGTATCCTCTGTTTTCAAATTATCGATCGCATGAATCAGATATTTCGCATCATTTTCCTCTTTAAATGCCGCATTGGGGCGAATTAAAACAAGCTGTTGGTATGCGAATATTTGATTTTCAAAAGTGCTGTACCCGTTAAATGTCGTGAAATATTCCGGGTTATCTTGCGAATTATAATATTCGAGAAAACGATCGGCATTTAAATTCACCTGAGCAAAGCTCTTAAATATCATCGTGCTTCCGTTATCAATCGCCTTCGAAACCCCGACCGTCAGCCGCTTGACCGAGAAGATATACGCGGTGGTGTATTCATCGGCAACCGCCTCATGCAGCGTCAATTCGTAGTTTTCATCCGATGCTTTAGTGTTGATGATCTCGCTGTACGGCATGATCGGCTCGATGTTTTCGCCGTAAATCGATTTAAACAGCGCTATCCCTCCGACCGCAGCCGCCGTGACCACCAAAACCGAAGCAAGGATGATGCTGGCCATCGCCGAAACCGACCGCTTGACAAACGGTTTTGCGGTTGCTGTTATTTCCGAAATCCTGTTTTTAACCCGGTATTTCAACTCCTGCGGCATGACGTATTTTTCGCCGTCAAATACCGCTTTGAACTCTTTTTCCCTCATCGCACTCTTCCTCCATTTCCATGTGCAATAATTCTCTCCCGCGCTTCACGCGTGACCAAAATGCTGATTCGGTGATTGCAAGCATCTTGGACGCCTCCGCGCCGGTATATCCCTCGTAGTAGTAAAGATACAGTGCCTCCCGGTATTTTTCGGGGAGTTCTTCAACTGCGAGCACCGTCAAATCCTCGGCTGGCGCGGCGGGTTCAGGGATGGAGTCGAACTCCACCCTCGTTTTGCTCCACCAGTTGGCAAGGACGTTTTTACATCTGTTCTTCGCGGCGACGATCAGCCAGGCCTTCAGATGATCGTCCCCGTTGAACGCTTTTGGGTGAGAAAGGAGCTTTAAGAATATGTCCGCCACGGCGTCTTCCGCATCTGCCGGATTTTTGAGATACATCATGCAGACGCGATAGACGGTGCCGGAAAATAAGTCATACGCGCGCTCGACAAACTTTGCATCGGCCATCCTCAACGCCCCTTTCACTCATAAAACAATCGAAGTTCCTGTTCTAAATCCCGAATACCGGATATATCATTTTTTAAATGTCGAAAATTAAGATTTAATGTCGATTATTAATTGTTATAATTGTATTGACATTTATTTGGATTTGGTGTAATATACTAGAAGATAGAGATTGAGGAAGAAATAGATGAGGAAATTTCAATAAAAGAAGGGATATAGCGCAAAATTAGAGTTACATATATGAGTTATAATATGCATATTAATTATTAATATGTAACCGTTATTCGAAGGCTTATTAAGCGAATTCGTTTTAATAAAATTACGATTTGAAGGAGGTGAAAACGCGATGGGAGCATGGAAATCGGTTTTCTTTCGGATGCGTTTGATTTTCATTGGAAACGATTCTGATCAAGTTGGTTTCGCCGATAATAAATCGGAGAGGATCAAACGGCATGTTTCCTGTCAACTGTGTCGGGCAACAGGGCCCGTACGGGAAGTACTGATTGAGATTGTTTGACCGGCTTCCGAGGAATACAGGTCTTCGAAAGCCGGTATCATCCGCCTGTGAATTAAAAAGTATGCAGCACAATGGTATTGACCGACTGTGTCGAATATGGTAAAATATATAAGGAGGAAATAAAAATGTTTAAAAAGATTCGCAAATATCTGATCGTCCTGATGGCGGTTCTCATGGTGGCGTCACTCGCTGTCATTCCGATGAGCGCCGTTTGTTCGATTGACGGTGATTACGATCAAGACGAATATCAACAACCAGACGGCTTTTGGGTATATGCTGCTAATGGATGGGCATATTATTCTGATTCACCGTTCTCGTGTTGTTTGACAACTACAGCCGGAACCAGTTGGGGTTACGGTGAACCCGGCGGTACCTTGGCACGCGCCCAAGTTTATGTTAGTGGTTTAACTTATCAAGATGCTTTGGCTCATGATGTAACCAACTTCACATATAGTTGTTTTTGTCATTGAGTCTCTTCCCGGTGGAAATTAATAAAGATTATCTTTATTAAATAATAAAACCGGCGTGGGTTCTCCCACGCCGGTTCACCGAATTTAGTATATGATAATTAGCTAAAATATATGAAAGGATTTATTATGATGATAAAGAGGGCAGTGCTTTTATTATCAGTAACACTTATGGTATTTTTAACAAGTTGCGAAAATAAAAATATAACTATTGAAAAAAGATATGAAATTCCTATATCAGGAAATACTCGCTCGATTAAAAACTTTGTTGATAGTAATGGTGAATTATACACTTGGGGATTTGACAATTATTTGGGGGGAGAGAGCTCAAAAAGTACCTCTGGTTCATTGGCAAATGTCTCCTCATTAGGCCAAGGCGATGTGTTATATAACAACTCCCCCACGCGGATCTATTCGAATATAAAAACTCTTTATATGACAAGAGCGGTCACATGGGATTATAAAATGTTAGAATGGGGTTTCCGGTCTGATAAAAAGGCGACAACACCAAAAGTGGTGCGGGATGATGTTTCATATATTTTTGAAAATTTTTATATTACATCTTCGGGTGACCTTTATTCATATATAATGTTTGATGACCACTCAAATGAAAAAAATTATGAGACCGGAGATGTATTGATCGATACTGGCGTGGTAGATTTAGAATCGGTAGCATATGGAATTGATAACAACGGATTTATCGGCTTAAAAAAAGATGGATCTGTATGGGTTTATACATTCTATTACGGTGACCTTAAAAATAAATTTAAAGTTGCTGAAGGTGTAAAGCAGATGTACACAGGATACTTGGCGAGCGGAACGGTCTTTTTATTAAAAAAAGATGGGTCACTTTGGAGTTTTGGCAATAATGAATTCGGGCAATGTGGTAACGGTGAATACGGAGATTTGAACCTTAGTACGATTGATTGCGTTGTTTCCGAACCATACAAGGTGCTAGAAAACGTGAAAAACATGTACTACAGTCGTTGGCGGGCGGCATATGCAGTAACCGAAAACGGTGACCTATATGGATGGGGCTGTAACGATTGCGATTTATTTTTACAGGGCGGAGAAAAAACGATGCATTCCGATAGTATACATTCGATCTTTACTACACCTGTTTTAATTATGAGTGGTGTGAAAGAAGTGATTTACAGCGGAAACTTCAATACAGCTTGCCTGATAATCAAAAAAGATAATTCTTTATGGGCATGGGGGACAAACGCTTATGGAGAACTCGGAAATGGGACGCTGCCAAAGGTTGAAAATTACGGACCTGCGGCTTTGAGCGAATTACTGATAGAATATAAAGCCGAGTTTTTCGAGCCGATAAAAATTCTCGACGGGGTCAAGCGGTATGTCGGCTGTCAGGATTACCTGCAATTCGTTGAGATGTTAGACGGCAGAATCATGTATTGGGGACTGGATTATCTTGTGGTGGATGAGGAAGATGATTGGGACTTCCAAAGCAGTTGGAATGATCTGTTATTTGAAAAGCACTATATTATTCCTATACCGATTGAGTTCACAGTTGATACATATTTTCAGACCGCTCTGGATTATATTGCTGCGCAATCAGGTGTGGATGTCTCGCAATATGAGGCGGCGCATTATATTAATGACCAAAACTGAGTGATTCATACGTTTTAAAAATGAGATATCCACTTTACGAACTTAGATTTGAAAGGGGACATGATTCATGAAAACACGCAAATATATGGCACTGGTAGCAACCGTATTAACGATCACGATAATTTTATTGGCAGGATGTTCATCGAAAAAAGCGTTTATTGGGGAATGGAGATATCAGGAATCGCTGGCAAAAATTACTTACATCTTTAAAAAAGACGGTACAATGTCGTATATTGTGTCAATAGCTTCAGTGGGTGGAGGAAGTAATGATAATAAAAACGAAGGTGAATACCTGATTAAAGACGGTAAGTTAATCATGAGCGGATTATATCTAGATATAGAAAACAAGGAATACAGCTATTTACTGAGCGAGGATGGGAAAACACTGATACTAACAAGGGACGGCGAGGATATTGTGCTGACTAAAGCCGAATAAAGAAGGTGAAATTTAATGAAAATTATCTTGGAGCAGGCGTTTCACAGCTTGACGCGCCGAAAGCTCCTCTCCGCGTTGATCATTGTGATGATGGTGGTCGGCTTGTTTCTGATTATCGGCGCGATGGGATATGCCGAGCACAACGAAGAACGCGTGAACGACTTTTATTCGGCATATCCGGTGGATGAGTATCGGTTTTTCATCCAGCAACCAATGAATATGGGTGAAAATACATTTGACTATACCGACGGGCAGGTCGAAGGATTGCGCAATTACTTCCGACAGATCAACGCCGCACCGGAGTTCGAATTTTTACATTTTACGGATAGCGCTCTTTCTTTATATGATTTAAAGGTTGGGGATAATTGTCTGGTCGGTTATCAGGATTTCGATGCGGCGCGCGAAAGAATTTTTATAGAGAGTACCGGTAAATATCTGTCGAATGCGGCAGCGTATTCGATCGACGCCCGTGTTTTCGAACGATTTAATCTAAAGACAGCGGTCGGAATCGACTTTCGAAATTTCGATCACACCGATTATAACGCCAAGTTGATTCCAATCGTCTGCGGCTGGGCATGGCACGAATATTATAAGGTTGGCGATATTTTGCAAGGTGCATCGTATTTATATAACGGATTTCCGCAAGATTATCAGATTGTAGGTTTTCTCGAACCCGGAACTTCGATTTTACCGCCGGATGCACAGGACTTTGAAACGATTGTATCATTAGATACTTATATATTGATTCCCTATCTGGATTACACCCTCATGAAAATGCCGACAGAGCCGGATAGGAATGATCCTGCATATTCGACATTATCATATTACGAAAAATACGGAAGAGTATCATATATCATGCAATTAGGAAATTTATGCGAGGGAATCATTTTCACAAAAGATGTATCATATCCAATCGATCAATATGTCAAGCAAAACGGATTCTCCACGCTTTCGCCGCGTCGCGTGATGATGATCAGTGACAGCTTCAAACAGAGTGCCAATGATTATTTCGACTTATTATTGCTGGCTTCGGTATTGATTCTCGCCAGTTCTACTTTGTGCTTGTCGTTAAATTTAGCTAACAAACTGATGGCTTCATTCAAAACCTATACCATTCATTTGATCTCGGGCGGGACGGTGGCGCACATCAAGTGGTTCATGGTGTTCGAAGTGTTGGTGATCATGTTTATCTCGAATATCGGGGCGTTTTTATGCGCGCTGTTTTTCGGCGGCGGGGTGTTTACATATAGCCAAATGGGCATTTTCGGGGTTCACGTCTCGGAAATCAGCCCGTTCTCCGCCGCATGCGCCGTTGGCGTGAGCTTGGTCGTTTCACTGATTGCGCTTGCTTTCCCGCTGATTAAAATTTCCGTTGTGGAATACGACACGCTGCTGCGGGGAAAGGAATAAGTGGATATATGGAAAGAGATACGGTTTTTAAAAAAACGCGTAAAAAACATGCGAAATTGCGGATAAAAATCGAAGAGTTCGCGCTTGTAATCATCTTTGCGGCGATTGGTGTGGGCACCATATTTTTCGGCAGTTATGCGGTTGAGAAATATGAAATGAATCAAGCCGAGCAAGGTTTATTTAGCCAGAATGTATTCGTTATGGCTATGCGAGATGTGACCGGAAAAATCGACATCACGCAGCAGGTGATGAGTTTTGTTAAAACTGAGGGCGATGTGATTATTTATCAGCGCGCACCGCTGCGTGATTACGCGGTCGCTTTCAGCGGTCAAATTCCGGCATCAATTCGAGTGACATACGGCAGATATTTCGATGAATTTGATTTCGGGATTGGAAAACACTATAGCGTTTTCGGAAAGAGCGTTTATATGTCGTCCGTCGTACGTGAGGACGGTGTTGATTACTATATCGACAAGACCACCGGGCAGAAGTGGGAAGCAATCGGAGCTGTCGGATATCCGGTAGTAAGCGATGTAAATATGATCAGAATGTTCAACATGGATGCCTACGGGGCATATGTGAGTCAATTGAATCCTTTTATTGTGGACTACGTCGGCGAGAACCGTAAAGAAGAGTTAAAGGCAGAATTGAGCGCAATTATTACTTCGACCGGTGCCACAGTTGTTGAGTTGGAAGTTCCAAGTTCAGCGTTTACAGTGTCCGGTTTTTTCAATATGGAGCTGTTGAACCTGATCATGTTGATCTTTGCTTGTTTCTGCGTGGTGCTCTCGACGGTACCGCTGACGCTGTTTTGGGCCGAGCGGCGCAGAAAGCGGGTGGCGGTTCAACGGATGCTTGGGTTTTCGACTTCGTTTACCCTGTGGCGGATGTTCGGACGATTGATGATTTTATTCCACTTGGGGTTTTTACTCAGTTACGGTGTATATTTCATTATTGCAAAAGTCGGATATCTTAATTTGAAATCGTTTTTCAGCCCGGAAATGCTGGTGGCATATTTGGGTGCATTGGTGTTTAATATCCTGATTGCAGTCGTGCCGTTTGTGCAGACCATGCGGGTCGAGCCGGGTGACGCGCTGAGAAGAGAATAATGATTGGGGGAGAGATTATGGAAAACATTATTGAATTGAAAGACGTCCACAAGTATTACGGAAAGGGAGACGGACTGGTCAAAGCCCTGAATGGCGCGACGCTTGATATCAAAGAGGGCGAGATGTGCGCTGTGATGGGTAAGTCCGGTTCTGGAAAATCAACGCTGCTCTATGTCATGGCCGGGCTGAACAAGGTGGACAAGGGGGATTATCGATTTCAAGACAAGCCGGTTAATCTCAAAAATCCGAACGCCCTGTCGCGGTTTCGCAAGGACAATATCGGGTTAGTCGTGCAGAACTTTGCCTTGATCGAGGATCAGACGGTGTTTTACAACGTCGCATTGCCGTTGAAGTACAAGGGCTTGGGCCGCAAAAAAATCCAGAAACGGGTTATGAAGGTTTTAGAAATGCTCGAGATTGCCGACAAAGCCAAAAATTATCCGGGGCAGCTCTCGGGCGGGCAGCAGCAGCGTGTTTCAATCGCGCGGGCACTGGTTAAAAAAGCGGAAGTATTGCTTGCCGACGAACCGACCGGATCGGTTGACGAAGCCACCGAGGACAACATTATGGCTCTATTTCGCAAGATCAACACCGAGCTCGGCAAGACTATTGTGATCGTGACCCACGATGAAAAGGTGGGCAATCTCTGCGACCGGATTATCCGCCTGTCAGACGGGCACGTGGTAAGCATTTAATTAATTTGTAAACAAGTTACTTACTAGAGATATTTTTTGTAATAGAAAAAATACGAATAAAATCTGATTGGCTTGCAAAAATCATAAAAATATTTATAAAAAAACAGAGGCACAAAAGTGCCTCTGTTGATGCCGTTTAAAACCGGAATTATTCGTTGATGTCGATGACGGAGCCCGAGCCGACGGTTCTGCCGCCTTCGCGGATGGCGAAGCGCAGACCTTTTTCGATGGCGATCGGGGTGATCAGTTCGACGTTCATCTCGATGTGGTCGCCCGGCATGCACATCTCAACACCCTCGGGCAGATTGATGACGCCGGTAACGTCGGTCGTTCTGAAATAGAACTGCGGACGATAGTTGTTGAAGAACGCGGTATGACGGCCGCCCTCTTCCTTGGTCAGGACGTAAACCTGAGCCTTGAACTTGGTGTGCGGCTTGATGGAGCCGGGTTTGCAAAGAACCTGCCCGCGCTCGATCTCGGACCGCTGAACGCCGCGCAGCAGAGCGCCGACGTTTTCGCCGGCCGCGGCGAAATCAAGGGTCTTGCGGAACATTTCAAGACCGGTGACGACGGTGGTCTTGGTTTCTTCGGTCAGACCGACGATCTCAACGGTGTCGCCGATTTTAACGGTGCCGCGCTCGACTCTGCCCGTTGCGACTGTGCCGCGTCCGGTGATGGTGAAGACGTCTTCAACCGGCATCAGATAGGGCAGATCGGCCTTTCTCTGGGGAGTCGGGATGTATTCGTCAACGGCCTTCATCAGTTCATGGATGCAGACGTATTCGGGGGCGTTCGGGTCGGTGGATTTGCTCTCGAGAGCGTTTCTTGCGGAACCCTTGACAATCGGGATCTCGTCGCCCGGGAATTCGTAGTAGCTCAGAGTCTCACGAACTTCCATCTCGACGAGTTCGATCAACTCGGGATCGTCAACCATGTCGGTTTTGTTCAGGAAGACGACGATTGAGGGAACACCGACCTGACGCGCGAGCAGCAAATGCTCTTTGGTCTGTGTCATCGGACCGTCGGTGGCTGCGATAACCAGAATCGCGCCGTCCATCTGGGCCGCGCCGGTGATCATGTTTTTGATATAGTCGGCGTGCCCCGGGCAGTCGACGTGTGCATAGTGGCGGGCATCCGTCTGATATTCGACGTGACGGGTGTTGATTGTAATGCCGCGGGCTTTCTCTTCCGGGGCGTTGTCGATCTGATCATATGCCATGAACTGCGCGCCGCCTGCCATCGCCAGGACCTTTGTGATCGCTGCGGTCAAAGTGGTCTTGCCATGGTCAATATGGCCGATGGTACCGATGTTTACATGGGGCTTGGTGCGTTCAAATTTTGCTTTTGCCATTGTACTCTCCTCCTAAATTGGTTACGTTTGATATTTTAACATATTTTTTCGCTTTTGCAAGGGTTTTATCCAAAACCGACCAAACAGTCCGCCGTCAGGCGTTGGAGCGTGATCCGCGCACGTTCAGGATGTTCTCTGAGACGTTTTTCGGGATCTCCGAATAATGACAGGGCTCCATCGTATAGTGCCCGCGGCCCTGGGTCTTGGAACGCATATCGGTCGCATATCCGAACATCTCGGAAAGCGGTACGAGCGCGTTCACCTGTTTTGCGCCCGCCATATCGTCGATGCTTTGAATCTGACCGCGGCGGCTTTGCAGGTCGCCGAGGATATCGCCGAGATAATCCTCCGGGACGATGACCGAAACTTTCATAATCGGCTCCAAAAGAACCGGATCGGCTTTTGACATCGCGTCTTTGAAAGCCATTGAACCGGCGATTTTGAAGGCGAGTTCAGACGAGTCGACTTCATGGAAAGAACCGTCATAGAGCGTGACTTTGACGTCGACGACCGGATATCCGGCCAAAACGCCCGCCTGCATCGCGCCGACAATGCCCTGACGGGCCGGTTCGATGAATTCTTTCGGGATCACGCCGCCGGTGATGGCGTTGACGAATTCGAAACCTTTTCCGGCTTCGTTCGGCTCCAGCTTGATCTTGACGTGGCCGTACTGGCCGTGTCCGCCCGATTGGCGCGCGTATTTGGTGTCGGCCTGCGACAGCTTGCGCACGGTTTCGCGATAGGCGACCTGCGGTTTGCCGACGTTGGCCTCGACCTTGAATTCGCGCAGCATCCGGTCGACAATGATCTCAAGATGAAGTTCGCCCATGCCTGCGATGATCGTCTGGCCTGTTTCCTCATCGGTATAAGTCTTGAAAGTGGGATCTTCCTCCGCGAGTTTGGCGAGGGCGATGCCCATCTTCTCCTGACCGGCTTTGGTTCTGGGTTCGATTGCGACCCGGATGACCGGCTCGGGGAATTCCATCGACTCGAGAATGATCGGTTTTTTCGGATCACAGAGCGTGTCGCCGGTCGTGGTGTTGCGCAGCCCCACGGCTGCCGCGATATCGCCTGCGTAACAGGTCTCGACATCGGTGCGGTCGTTGGCGTGCATCATCAAAATGCGTCCGATGCGCTCATTGTTGTCCTTGGTGCTGTTATAGACGCCACTTCCGGCGTCGAGTGTGCCTGAATAGACCCGGAAGAAACAGAGCTTTCCGACAAAAGGATCGGTCGCGATCTTGAAAGCGAGCGCGGAAAACGGCTCCGTATCGGAGGAATGCCTGTATTCTTCTTCGTCGTTCTTGGGATTGATGCCCTTGACGGATTCGATGTCGGTCGGCGCGGGGAGATAATCTACGACGGCGTCGAGCAGTTTCTGAACGCCTTTGTTTTTATAGGACGTCCCGCAAACCACCGGAACCATCGTGTTGTCGATTGTTGCCTTGCGGATCGCGGCTTTCATCTCATCGATCTCAAGGGGTTCGCCGCAGAGGAATTTTTCCATCAGGTTGTCGTCGGTGACGGCGACGGCTTCGATGAGCGTGGCGCGGTATTCCTCGCAAAGCTCCTTCATATCGCCGGGAATCGGTTCGTTCAGAATATCGGTGCCGCGCTCGTTGGTGTAGACATACGCCTGCATCTCGAGCAGATCGACCAAACCCGCAAAATTCTCTTCCTTGCCGATCGGGAGCTGAATCGGAATCGCATTGCATTTCAGACGGTCCTTCATCATACTGATGACGCGGAAAAAGTCGGCGCCGGTGATGTCCATTTTGTTGACATACGCAAGGCGCGGAACCTTATACTTGTCCGCCTGACGCCAAACGGTCTCGGACTGAGGCTCAACGCCGCCCTTGGCACAGAAGACCGTCACCGACCCGTCGAGTACGCGTAAGGAACGCTCGACTTCAACGGTGAAGTCGACATGCCCCGGCGTATCAATGATGTTGATGCGGTGTTCCTTCCAATAGCAGGTCGTTGCGGCGGATGTGATCGTGATTCCGCGCTCCTGCTCCTGCTCCATCCAGTCCATGGTGGCGGCGCCGTCATGCACCTCTCCCATCCTGTGCGTCTTTCCGGTATAGAAAAGAATGCGCTCGGTGGTCGTGGTTTTGCCGGCGTCGATGTGGGCCATGATGCCAATATTTCTTGTTTTCTCCAAAGAGACCTGTCTTGGCATTGAAAAAAATCCTCCGAATAAATTACCTGAAATAAAAAACAAAATATTGCTTGGTATTTGCAACCGCAATGCAAAAATTCAAAATTTAAAAACCTGAATTGCACCGAGGTTGGCAGCGCGCGCTACGATGCTTACGCCAGCAGATGCTTCCCCGCGTTTGACCGCGGGTTCTCACCCGCTACCAGCGGAAGTGTGCGAACGCCTGGTTGGCTTCGGCCATCTTATGCGTGTCTTCACGCTTTTTGACAGCGTTGCCGGTGTTGTTGTAGGCATCGAAAATCTCGCCTGCAAGCCGCTCGCCCATGGTACGTTCCGAACGGTTGCGCGAGTAGCTGACCAGCCAGCGCATGCCGAGTGTCTGTCTGCGCGCGGGTCTGACTTCGAGCGGTACCTGGTAAGTGGCGCCGCCGACACGGCGGGCCTTTACCTCAAGAGACGGCATAATGTTTTCAAGCGCTTTTTCAAAGACCTCAAGGGGATCTTTATCCGCCTTGGTTTTTACGATCTCGAAAGCGCCGTATACAATTTTCTGAGCGACACCCTTTTTGCCCTCCAGCATGATGTTGTTGATCAGGCGGGTAACCGTCTTGGAATTGTAAATAGGATCCGGCAGAACGTCACGTCCTGCCACCGCACCTCTTCTTGGCACTTCTCTTCCCTCCTTCATTAATAATGAGCTCAACGGTACTCGGAACATTTTCATCCCATAAATTACTTTCTGGGGGATGTTTGATTTTATAAATCAAACTCCTGAGTTAAAAATTTTATTTTTCAACTTTGTTCCGCGGGCCAATGCCGAGGCGATATATCGTTATGCGAATACGCTTCTCGTCATTGACTGAATTTTTGAAAACAAACGGTTATTTTTTCGCCGTTGTCTTCTTTGCGGCTTTGGGACGTTTCGCGCCGTACTTCGAACGCGCCTGATTGCGGTTCGCGACGCCCTGCGTGTCCAATGTGCCGCGGATGATGTGGTAACGGACGCCCGGCAAGTCCTTGACACGACCGCCGCGGATCAGCACCACACTGTGCTCCTGCAGATTGTGGCCGATTCCCGGGATGTAAGAAGTCACTTCCATTCCGTTTGTGAGACGCGTTCTCGCAATTTTGCGGATGGCGGAATTCGGTTTTTTCGGGGTCATGGTTTTGACGGCGACGCACACACCGCGTTTCTGGGGGCTGTTCTGCTCGATCGGAATCTGCTTCTTGGTGTTCAGACCGTGCAGCAAAGCGGGTGCTTTTGCCTTCTTGACTGACGTCTCTCTGCCCTTGCGCACCAGTTGGTTAAAGGTTGGCATTGTTTCACCTCCTGCTTATAAAATCTTCTGCCGTTTTACCGGCACAAGGCCGCCGACGAAACGGCAACCTTGGTAGTATATCACAACAATACCGATTTTGTCAAACTCTTTCGCTTTTACCTCGACAGGTTTTCCTCGAGTTCGATATCGCTGTAACATTCCATTCCCGTACCGGCGGGGATCAGTTTTCCGATGATGACATTCTCCTTGAGTCCGAGCAGCGGGTCGCTCTTGCCCTTGATGGCGGCGTCGGTCAAGACGCGGGTGGTCTCCTGGAAGGAGGCCGCCGAAAGGAACGACTCGGTCGCTAACGACGACTTGGTGATCCCCATGATGACCGGATGGCAGGTTGCAATAGCAAAGCCGTTTTCTCCCGTTTCAATGTGCTTGCGGATCTCGTCGTTTTTGGTGTCAAAAGCGATTTTATCGACCGTGGAGCCGGGCAGCATGTCTGTGGTGCCGGGATTGTCGACCTTGACTTTGCGCATCATCTGCCGGATGATGACTTCGATGTGCTTGTCGTTGATTTCAACACCCTGCTGGCGGTAGGTGCGCTGCACCTCAGTAATCAGATAATCCTGAACGGCTTCCGCGCCCTTGGTCGCAAGGACGTCTGCGGGGTTGAGCGCGCCTTCGGTCAGCGAGTCGCCGACCGTGAGATAGTCGCCGTTATGAACTCTAATACGGGCGTCATACGGAATCAAATAGGATTTGGACTCACCGGTCAGCTCATTTGTGACCACGATGTGACGGTTTCGGATGACGTCCTGAATCTCAACCACGCCGCTGATCTCGGTGACGATGGCATTGTTTTTCGGCCTGCGGGCTTCAAACAGTTCTTCGACTCTCGGAAGACCCTGTGTGATGTCTTCAGCCGAGACGACTCCTCCGGTGTGGAAGGTACGCATCGTCAGCTGGGTGCCGGGTTCGCCGATGGACTGGGCGGCGATAATGCCGACCGCTTCACCGATCTGAACCGGCTTTCCGTTCGCAAGGTTCGCACCGTAACATTTTGCGCAGACGCCGTGTTTCGCTTTGCAGCCGAGCGTCGAACGCAGAAGGACGTCGGTGACGCCCGCGTCCAAAATGGCTTCCGCGTCATTTGCGTCAATCATCTTATCGATTCCGACAATCACTTTCCCTGTTTTCGGGTCGGTGACCGGGTTGACCGCATAACGGCCGATCAAACGCTCTCGCAGCCCTTCGATCTTCTCGTCACCGTCGCTGAGTTCGTGGACGAGCAGTCCTTCCTTGGTACCGCAATCGATTTCGCGGATGATGACATCCTGCGAAACATCGACCAGACGGCGTGTCAGATAACCCGAGTCGGCGGTACGCAGCGCGGTGTCGGCAAGGCCTTTGCGCGCGCCGCGGGAGGAGATGAAGTATTCCAGAATATTCAAGCCCTCGCGGTAGTTGGATTTGATCGGGATTTCGATGGTCTGACGGCTGGTATTCGCAATCAATCCGCGCATACCTGCCAGCTGGCGGATTTGATCTTTGGAACCGCGCGCGCCGGAGTCGGCCATCATATTGATCGGATTATAACGGTCGAGGTAGTCGTTCAGTGCTTTGGTGACTTCGTTGGTGGTGTCGTTCCAGGTCTTCAGGATCGCTGAAGTACGGTCGGCCTTGGACAGGAAACCGCGTTCGAATCTCTTGTTGATGTCGAGAATTTTCTGATCTGCCGCCGCGAGGATCTCTTTTTTCTGCGGCGGAATTTTAACATCGGAGACCGAGATGGTCAGGCCGCTCTTAGTGGAGTATTTGAAGCCCTGCGCCTTGATTTTATCGAGCATCTCGGCGGTGACGGCGCTGCCGTGGACCGCGATGCACTTGCTGATGATGCTGCCGAGGGCTTTTCTGGTCACGAGGAACGAGACCTCAGGTAAAAAGATATTTTCTTCAATACTGCGGTCGATGAAGCCGAGGTCCTGCGGAATCGGCTCGTTAAAGATCAAAATGCCGATGGTGGTCTCAATCACGCGGCTCTTCTGGATTCCGTTGATAGTCTTGGTGACACGGACTTTGATCCGGGAGTGAAGAGTGATGTCGCCGTTGTTATAAGCCAAAACCGCTTCGCTCTGGTCGCGGAAAGCTTTGCCCTCGCCGGGTTCGCCCTCTTTTTGAAGCGTCAGATAGTAAGAACCGAGCACCATATCTTGTGTCGGAACTGTGATCGGCATACCGTCGGACAGCTTTAACAGGTTATTGGACGCCAGCATCAGGAAACGCGCTTCTGCCTGTGCCTCCGCTGAAAGCGGGACGTGTACGGCCATCTGGTCACCGTCGAAGTCGGCGTTAAAAGCCGTACAAACGAGCGGATGGAGCTTTAAGGCGCGGCCTTCGACCAGCACGGGCTCAAAGGCCTGAATACCCAGGCGGTGCAGCGTCGGCGCGCGGTTCAGCATAACCGGATGATCCTGGATGATCAGTTCGAGCGCGTCCCAAACCGGGGCACCCGCGCGGTCGACCATCTTTCGGGCTGACTTAATATTGTTTGCGGCGCCTGTTTCGACGAGGCGCTTCATCACAAACGGCTTGAATAATTCAAGCGCCATCTCCTTCGGGAGACCGCACTGGTGCATTTTCAGTTCCGGGCCGACGACGATGACCGAACGGCCGGAGTAGTCGACGCGTTTGCCGAGCAGGTTCTGACGGAACCGGCCCTGCTTGCCGCGCAGCATATCGGAAAGGGACTTTAGAGGACGGCTGGACGGACCGGTGACGGTTCTGCCGCGTCTGCCGTTGTCGATGAGGGCGTCGACCGCTTCCTGCAGCATGCGCTTCTCATTCCGGATGATGATGTCCGGAGCCGAGAGCTCCATCAGTTTGCGCAGACGGTTGTTGCGGTTGATGACTCTGCGGTATAAATCGTTGAGATCGCTTGCGGCAAATCTGCCGCCATCGAGTTGGACCATCGGGCGGATATCCGGCGGAATGACCGGCAGCACCGTCAGGATCATCCATTCGGGGCGGTTGCCGGAATTTCTGAAGGCCTCACAGACCTCGAGCCGTTTTAAAATACGGAGTTTTTTCTGGCCGGAGGCATTCTCCAGCTCGGAGTGCAGCTGTTCGGACAATCCGTCGAGATCGATGCGTTCGAGCAGCTTGCGGATGGCTTCTGCGCCGATGCCGGCCTCGAACTCATTTTCATACTTTTCACGCATGTCCTTGTAATCTTTCTCGGACAGCAAGGTGCCTACTTCAAGCGGGGTATCGCCCTGATCGGTGACGATATAAGCCGCGAAATACAGCACTTTTTCGATGCTCTTTGCGGGAATATCCATGATCAGCGCCATGCGGGACGGAATCCCGCGGAAATACCAGATGTGCGACACCGGCGCAGCCAGTTCGATGTGGCCCATGCGCTCCCGGCGCACCTTGCTTCTCGTGACCAAAACGCCGCATTTATCGCAGACCTTGCCCTTATAGCGAATGCGCTTGTATTTTCCGCAGTGGCATTCCCAGTCCTTGGTCGGTCCGAAAATGCGCTCGCAGAAAAGTCCGTCGCGCTCGGGTTTTAAAGTTCTGTAGTTGATGGTCTCGGGCTTCTTGACCTCGCCGTAAGACCAGGACCGGATCTCGTCGGGTGAGGCAAGCCCGATTCTTATACTGTCAAAAACATTAAATTCCATACCTGTATGCCCCTCTCTTTATTCGTCGTCGCCGTCGCTGACGGTATCGTCCGAAGCATCATCCTCGAATTCGCCGTTCGCTGTAAATTCGGCATCCTCGCCTTCGCCCTCTTCACCTTCTTCGTCGCCGTCGGGTAAATCGGAATCGTCGACATATTCGGCTTCAAAGACAGGTTCCTCATGTTCCTGATTCGGGGTAAGGATATCATCATCGTCGAAATTCTGTTTCAGTGAGATGATATCGCCTTTTTCGTCGAGCACCTTGACGTCGAGCGCAAGCGATTGGAGTTCTTTGATCAGCACCTTGAACGACTCCGGGATACCCGGTGTCGGGATGCTCTGCCCTTTTACGATGGATTCATAGGTTTTTACACGGCCGTTGCAGTCGTCTGATTTGACGGTCAGAATTTCCTGCAATGTGTAGGCGGCGCCGTAGGCCTCAAGGGCCCAGACTTCCATCTCGCCGAAACGCTGGCCGCCGAACTGGGCTTTGCCGCCCAGCGGCTGCTGCGTGACCAGCGAATAAGGACCTGTTGAACGGGCATGGATCTTATCGTCAACCAGATGGTGGAGTTTCAGGAAGTACATATATCCAACCGTGATGCGGTTGTCAAACGGTTCTCCCGTTCGACCATCGTACAGCACGGATTTTCCGTCTTCGGAAAGGCCGGCTTTCGCAAGGCATTCGCGGATATCCTCTTCGTTCGCGCCGTCGAAGACCGGGGTCATGACTTTCCAGCCGAGCGCTCTCGCGGCGTAGCCGAGATGGACTTCCAAAACCTGACCGATATTCATACGGGACGGAACGCCAAGCGGATTTAAAACGATATCCAAAGGCCTTCCGTCAGGCAGGAAAGGCATATCTTCCTGCGGCAGGATGCGGGACACTACGCCTTTGTTTCCGTGGCGGCCCGCCATCTTGTCTCCGACCGAGATCTTGCGCTTCTGCGCGATATAAACCCGGACGACCATATTGTTGCCCGGCGCCATCTCGTCGCAGTTTTCTGCAGTGAAAATCTTGCGGTCGACCACAATACCGTATTCGCCGTGCGGAACGCGCAGCGAGGTATCGCGGACTTCGCGGGCCTTGTCTCCGAAGATGGCGCGCAGCAGCCGTTCCTCTGCAGTCAGCTCGGTCTCGCCTTTCGGGGTGACCTTACCGACGAGGATGTCTCCGGCACGCACTTCCGCGCCGATGCGGATGATGCCCTGCTCATCAAGGTCTTTTAAAGCTTCTTCGCCGACGTTCGGGATATCACGGGTCACTTCTTCGGGTCCGAGTTTGGTGTCGCGGCATTCGAGTTCGTGTTCTTCGATATGAATCGAGGTGAACACATCGTCGCGCACGATCTTCTCATTAATGAGGACCGCGTCTTCGTAGTTGTAGCCCTCCCAGGTCATAAAGCCGATCAACACGTTCTTGCCGAGCGAAATCTCGCCCTGGCAGGTGGCCGGGCCGTCTGCAATGACTTGCCCCGCCTCGACTTTTTCGCCGACTTCGACAATCGGGCGCTGGTTGATGCAGGTGCCCTGGTTGGAGCGCATGAATTTGATTAAATGATAGCTCTCTTCGCCGCCGTTGTCGGATTTAATCACGATCTTGTCAGCAGTGACGGATGTGCAGATACCGGCGTTTCGCGCTTTAAGCACGACGCCGGAGTCATATGCGGCTTTGTATTCGATGCCGGTCGCGACGATCGGCTGTTCGGTGACGAGCAGCGGGACGGCCTGACCCTGCATGTTCGAGCCCATCAGGGCGCGGTTGGCGTCGTCGTTTTCAAGGAAAGGGATCATCGCGGTCGCGACGGAGACGACCATCTTCGGCGAGACATCCATATAGTCGATCTTATCGCGTTCGATCTCGAGGATCTGATCGCGGTAACGGGCGTTGACACGGGGATTGACGAAGCGTCTTTCCTCATCCAGCGGCTCGTTGGCCTGCGCTACAATGTAATTGTTTTCGGTATCTGCGGACATGTATTCGACGGTTTCAGTGACTTTTTTCGTGGCTTTGTCGACTTTCAGATAAGGTGCTTCGATGAAACCGTATTCGTTGATTTTCGCAAAAGTCGCCAGATAGGAGATCAGACCGATGTTGCTGCCTTCTGGGGTCTCGATCGGGCACATTCTGCCATAATGCGAATAGTGGACGTCACGGACTTCAAAAGAGGCGCGGTCACGAGAAAGACCGCCCGGTCCGAGTGCCGAGAGGCGGCGTTTGTGTTTTAATTCCGCAAGCGGGTTAGCCTGATCCATGAATTGCGAAAGAGGCGAAGAGCCGAAAAACTCCTTAATCGCGGCAGATACGGGTCGGATCGAGAGCAGGCTCTGGGGTGTGACGGTCTCGCTGTCGGCCAGCTGCAGGGTCATGCGCTCTTTAATGATGCGCTCCATGCGGGCAAAGC
Source organism: Oscillospiraceae bacterium (assembly GCA_035353335.1). Classification (NCBI taxonomy): domain Bacteria; kingdom Bacillati; phylum Bacillota; class Clostridia; order Eubacteriales; family Oscillospiraceae; species Oscillospiraceae bacterium. The sequence goes on from DAOPZJ010000002.1 coordinate 87,607, forward strand.
CGATACGGAACTGGTTTTGCAGCAGTTCGCCGACCGAACGGATGCGGCGGTTGCCGAGATGATCGATGTCGTCAATAATGCCGACGCCGCTTGCAAGACCGTTGAGGTAGTTGATGGACGCTAAAATATCCTCAAACATCATGTGTCTGGGGATCAGATCGTTCAGGCGCTCATATAGTTCCTGTTTCAGCGCATCACGGTCGAGCTCCTTGTCCAAAATCTCGCGAAGCAGCGGAAAATAGACCTTTTCGTAGATGCCGATTTCCCTGATCTCATCTTCGGTCAGATCGACAAAGCCGCGGATGTCCACCATCTTATTGGTGAAGACGACGACTTTTTTGTCCTCGACAGAGAGCAGTACGCGGTCGATACCGCGGTCTTCCAAAAACTTGGCGCGCTCGCGGGTCAGGGTCTCGCCGGCTTCGGCGAGGATCTCGCCGGTCATCGGATCGGCGGCCGGTTCGGCAAGGATTTTACCGACAATGCGGTCGCAAAGCGCAAGCTTTTTATTATATTTGAATCGTCCGAAGCGGGCAGTGTCATATTTGCGGGGGTCAAAAAATTGGCCGTTGACAAGCGAATAAGCCGAATCGACCGTCGGCGGCTCGCCCGGGCGCAGTTTGCGGTAGACCTCGAGCAGCGCTTCTTCGGTATTGCGAGTTCCGTCTTTTTGCAGGGTGGATTCGATGCGGTCATCCTCGCCGAACAAGCCCTTGATGGCATCGGTCTCGGGAATGCCGAGTGCGCGAACGAGACAAGTCATCGGAAGTTTGCGGTTTTTGTCGATGCGGACATAGAACGTGTCCGAGGTATCGGTCTCATATTCGACCCAGGCGCCGCGGTTCGGTATGATGGTAGCCGAATAGAGCGGTTTGCCGCTCTTGTCGTAAGCCATGTCGAAGTACACGCCCGGCGAGCGGACGAGCTGCGAGATGATCACGCGCTCCGCGCCGTTGATGATGAAAGTTCCGCTTTCGGTCATCAGCGGGAGATCGCAGATAAAGATGTCGTGCTCGTTGATCTCGCCGGTGGTCTTGTTGTGCAGGCGGGTTTTGACGAACAGACGGGTGGTGTAGCTGACGTCGCGTTCTTTGCACTCGGCGACGGAATATTTGGGTTCCTTGTCGGTGCGGAAGTCGATGTAATCCAGCGTCAGATTATTGTTATAATCCGAGATTTGAGAGGCGTCGCGCAGGACTTCTTTCAGCCCTTCGCGCATGAACCACTCGTAGGAGTCGCGCTGAACTTCGATGAGGTTGGGCATCTCGGCCACCTCGTTGATGCGTGAGAAACTCTTGCGCTCGGTTTTTCCGAGCATCACAGGTTTCACGTTGACCACTGATGTATCACTCCGTTTTTATAAAATCGGCCGCCACCGAATCCGGCGACCTGAGTTGTCAAAGTAAAGAGGTTAAATTTTTCCCGTTTGGTGAATCCGGAACTTGTTTTTACGAACTTTTGCCGCTTTCCGACACTTGTCCGAGCTGCACCGGGAAGTCCTATCCGCTTTTAGCGGCATACCGTCCCATGATAAGCGTTAGAGTATTATACTATTGTTTGCAACCCATGTCAAGAAAATTTTTAAATATTTATTATGTTTTTTTAATTTACCTTTCATGTATTTTATGCTAAGATGGTAAATATTGTACTTGGTCTGATTATTGGCTGAAACCAATTCTTTCATACAGGAGTAGCTACATGAAAATCCTTGTCACAGGCGGAGCCGGTTTTATCGGCTCAAATATGGTCAACGTTTTAGAGCAGAACGGCCACGAAGTGGTCGTCATCGATAACCTTTCGACGGGCAAAATCGAAAACCTTAAAACAATTCTTCCGTTCACCAAGTTTTATCTTCAGGATATCCGCAACCCTGAAATTAAAAAGCTGTTCGAGCTCGAGCGCCCAGAGATCGTCGTCCATTTTGCCGCGCAGGCCTCGGTCATTGATTCGGTCAAAGACCCGATGTTGGACGAAGACATCAATCTGAAAGGCATATTGAACCTGATTCTCTCCGGCCTCCAAACCGGGTTGAAAAAATTTATCTTTATCTCCACCGGCGGGGCGATTTACGGCGATGCCGACCAAGTTCCCACCGCCGAGACCTATCTGCCCGATGCCGTCTCCCCGTATGCACTAACCAAAAAAACCTCTGAGAATTACCTCGCCGTTTTTCATAAACTCTATTCGTTCAATTATACGGTCCTGCGCCTCGCCAATGTCTACGGCCCACGCCAAATACCGAAAGGCGAGTGCGGCGTGGTTCCGATCTTTTTCGATAAATGCTTAAAAAACGAGGACGCCGCCCTGCTGACTTATCCGGATATGCCGGACGGCACCTATCGGGATTATGTCTATGTCGGCGACGTCTGCGCCGCGGTCTTAAAGTGTCTTGACCAGGGAGATAACGACATTTTCAACATCGGCACCGGTGTACAACTCTCCATGCGCGAGATTTTCGAAGAGATCAAAGCTATTACCGGATCAACCAACAAACTAATTACAAAAGGTCCTCGCCTCGGCGATGTCCGAAAGAGTGCGCTGGATTGCCGCAAAGCAAAACAAATCCTCGATTGGCAGCCCAAGGTCTCTTTTTCCGAAGGTTTAAGTCTCACTTACCAATATTTATAAGACCTGTAAAGAAAAAAGGCATATTTTCTTGCATTTCAACACAGATCATGTTATTGTGTAAATATATGGATGATCGTTGAAAGCAGGGATGACATGAACAAAAGGATTAATTTCTCCTTCCTCGTCTTGATCTCGGGATTGGCTTTTTGCCTTCTCTTTGGTTGTTCCGATTTGCCGGAAAGCAATTCTTCCCGAATCAGCCAGACCTCTTCATCATATTTCATAACTTCTCATGCTTTTTCGTTTCCACCCGTCTCGTGGGGAAAGACTTCATCCATACCCTCCGCTGTTTCGGAACCCCTCCCTCCGGAACTGTTATTGAAGTTCGCGGTTACCGGTTTTAATACACATTCGATTCCGATTGGTTTGTATTATTATTACTACTCAGAAGGCCACCCGCCAGCGGATTTTATGACCAATTTTCGCAGTATTTCGGCTTGTTATGCCGCCATTGCCGCCGCCGATAAATTTAATCGCACTCGCTCTTATGAGCGTCCTTACGATCTCGCTTTTGCACCTTGGTCAGACGAATTGGCCAAATCCTTTGAGACTGGCGATTTTACCTTAGGTAAGGTGCCCGTTGCTAAGGACGCAGTGATCTTCGTAACCCGGACCAAGGAACCCAAAGAACAACCACAATTCAACCTGACGAGCGAACAGATTCATGCTCTATTCTTCGAAGGTAAGACGGTCTATGTCAACGACGAGGGCGTCCAAAGACGGCTTGTGCCTGTGGGCGGATATTCTCAAACCGAAATCCCGGAATTGCTTGATATCCATTATGAGACCTTCCCCGACACCGTCATCAGCGATTTCGGCGAATTGGATAACCCAGCGACCGTCGACGTTGGAGATGATAGCGTTGTCTTGATTTGGCCGGCCTATTATATCCGCGGAACCCGAGGCCCTGCCGGTCTAAACGGCGTAATCGCTTCAATCGACGGAATCACACCGGACATCGACAATATCATTAACGATACTTATGCCTATTCCATCACCTACTATGCGATTTTCGACTCAGCCAACGCCGAGGCCAAAGCGCTTGCCGAACTGCTCGGCAGCGAAAAGGGACAAAAAGAGATCATTCCCAACAGCGCTGCCATTGCCAATCTGAACGGCGAATCATCTCACCTTTAACTTTTAATTATGAAAACCGAGCGCCGTATAACAACCGGTGTCCGTTTTCATTCCGCACTTGAAAGTTCCCCCAATTCATGCTAAACTAAGACAAATTGAATGATAAAGGCGTTGAAGAGAACCAGTAAGCAAGTTTTGTTCGTATTCAGAGAGAAGGCGGCCGGTGAGAGCCCTTCATGAACAACTGCCGAACCCGTCTCGGAGCCGCTGCGCGAAACAAGCGCTGCCGGGTTCTCCCGTCACAGAGAAAAGAGGTGACCGCCCTATATGCGGTCACGAATTAGGTGGTACCGCGACATTGTTCGCCCTAAGCATTGACTTGGGGCGTTTTTGTTTATATGAAGGAGGAAACGCCATGAAACTCGAAAAACTGGTCGGAGACCGATACAAGGAGCGGCCCAACGGCTGCACCGCCGAAAGCCACGCACTCATGCTGCGCGGCGGTTATATGAAAGCCGTCGCAAGCGGTATCTATTCGGCATATCCGCCGTTACGCAGAATCACCCGCAAAATTGAGACCATCATCCGCGAGGAGATGGACGTTATCGGCGGTCAGGAGGTCACTTTCCCGGTCGTGATGCCCGCCTCGCTTTGGCAGGAGTCGGGCCGGTACGACAGCATCGGTGCGGAGATGGGGCGTTTTTGCGACCGCAGCGGCGCGGGGCTGGTGCTCGGCATGACCCATGAAGAGACCGCCGTCCAACTGGTGCGCGAATACGCCAACAGTTATACCAAATATCCGTTCATGATCTATCAGATTCAAACCAAATTCCGAGACGAAGCGCGCCCACGCGGCGGCTTAATCCGCGTGCGTGAGTTCACGATGAAAGACGCCTACTCCTTTCATACATCACAAGCCGACCTTGAAGAATTTTACGCCGCCTGCCATAAGGCGTATGAAAACATCTACCGCCGTGTCGGGCTGCCGGTCATCTCCGTCGCTGCGGACTCCGGCATGATGGGCGGCAGTATCTCACACGAGTTTATGTTTTTGACCCCCATCGGCGAAGACAGCATCGTGCTCTGTGACAACTGCGATTACAGCGCCAACCGCGAGGCGGCGGAATGCATCATTCAAAACGCCCCCGACCCGGTTTCGGAGAAACTGAAACCCATCCACACTCCCGGTGCGAAAACCATCGAAGATGTCTGCGCTTTTTTGAACCTGCCGAAAGAAAAGAGCTGTAAGGCAGTCGTTTATCAGTGTGAGGACGGCTCGCTCGTCGTGCTGTTTTTGCGCGGCGATATCGAAGTCAACGAGACCAAGCTGAGCAATTTTCTCGGCTGCGAAATCCGCCCCGCCGCGCTCGATGAAAACAACGCTCTCGCCGCCGGATACATCGGTCCTTACGGCTTAGCAGGTGATTGCACGGTGCTGTTCGACCGCTCTCTGATGAACACAAACAACCTCTGCTGCGGCGCAAACAAGCCCGAATACCACTATATCGGCCTCGACCTCGCCCGCGACCTCGGCACACCGGAATATCATGATTTCGCCAAAGCGATTGAAGGCGGCATCTGCCCCAAGTGCGGTCGAAAGACGCTCAAACTGTCCCGCGGTATCGAGGTCGGAAACATCTTTCAACTCGGCGACAAATACACCGAGACCATGGGCATGACTTACCTCGATCAAAACGGCGAGACAAAAACCCCGGTCATGGGCTGTTACGGTATCGGTGTCGGGCGGCTTGCCGCCTCGATCTGTGAGGCTCACCATGACGATTACGGCCCGATCTGGCCGCTTTCGGTCGCCCCGTGGCAGGTGCATCTCTGCGCCGTCCGCCCTGACGATCCAGCAGTTCGCAAAACCGCAGACGATCTTTATCAAGCCTTGCAAAACGCAGCCATCGAAGTGATTTACGACGACCGCCCGGTCAGCGCCGGAGCGATGTTCGCCGATGCCGATCTGCTAGGAGTTCCGCTGCGCGTCATCGTCAGCCCGCGCAATCTGCAAAACAACTGCGTCGAGCTGGTCACCCGCGACAAATCCCAACGCGTCACCCCGCCCGTCGAAGAAGCGGTTGAGACAATTCAGAACACCCTAAATAAATTGAAATAAACGATCTTTCACTTCTTACTCCATTTCTAAAGATTACTGTGCCGTAGTGCATCGGATTACATTCCGTAAAAAAACGGGCGGATAAACCGCCCGTTGATTTTTCAATTTCATGGATTTTTATGCTATACTGATTCCTGCCGGCCTGATATGAACATTGGCACAACCCGGAATCTATGCCCCGATCATTTTCTGTCTAGCGGCTGTCCGGTTTATTAAATCTATCCGGATTCAGCGTCGGAGCGAGCAGCATAGCCATCCAGATTCTCGCGTGGGCGTACTCGTCGCCCAGAATCGAGGTCAGAAGATACCTGATTTCATCATTCGGCGCGCAGATGGCGAGGCCGGCGTAGCGGGTGATGGCACCCAGTTCACCGTCAATTGCGGTCCTCACGTCAGCCGCAAAATTTCCGGTTGCTGACGGGCAATTCGGCGGGGTTGCAACCGGCGGCGGACAAATTCCCAACAGGGAGGCCTGTATGCGGGCATGACCGTACTCATCACCGACGATGCTGGTGATGAGTTCTTTCAGGATCGGGGTAGGCGCTTCATTTGCGATTTGCGCATAAAAGCCCGCATCGCAAATTTCGTCCAGAATAGACTCTTCGAGTTGACCCCGATAGTTTTGGCACAATTCAGTCGGACACATATTGATGACCCTTCTTTGTTATTTTTGCAAGGGAAGCGGCTGCCGCACCTTTCATAACAGGCACATGCAGTCCGCTATACAATATGTCAGATCGATTCAATACGTGTTATCGTTATTGACGGAAGTTCGTATCGTAATATTTACGATACGTAATATGTTCTAATTTTATCCCACGGGTATAATAATTATCTCCAAATCATTCTCATCCCGGTCCACCCGTTATCCGAGCGGCTGGTCTCGATGATAAACCCTTGTGCTTCAGCGGCTTTGGATACTCCGTCTGCATATCGATTAATGATTCCGCTGGTGATAAAAATTCCGCCCTTTTTAATTAGTTTCTTTACAGTCGGTAGAATCGCGATGATCACATCGGCCACGATGTTGGCAGCGACAATGTCAAATCCATTTCCGTATGATTCATCCGCCCCGCCTTGCTTTGCTTCGAAACGGTTTCCTAACCCGTTCAGTTCTGCATTATAGCGGCTCATTTTCACCGCAGCGGGGTCGATGTCAAAAGCGCGGGCTTCTTTTGCCCCCGCAAGCAGCGCGCCGATGGCCAAAATCCCGCTTCCGGTGCCGATATCGAGAAACCGTTCACCGCCTTTGACGCTTTCGCCGACCATTTCAAGGCACAGCCGCGTACTTTCGTGGGTTCCGGTGCCGAACGCCATGCCCGGATCGAGGGTTAATATGATCTCGCCGTCTTTTTTCTCATATTCCTCCCAGCAGGGCACGACTTTAAATTTGCCCGCCGTTACCGCGTGGTAATACTTTTTCCACGCCTCGCTCCAGTCATCCTCGACAATCTCGCGCTCACCGAAAGCAAAGCCGACGCCCGCATCGGAGAGGAGCGTTTTCAACTGCTCCTTCTTCTCTTCAATGTTTGCATCGGTATTAAAGTATAAATGAATCACAGCATGTTTGCGGTCTTTTTTCAAGAGCTCTTCGTCAATCAGCTTCATACCGGTGATTTGAAAGCACCCCTGCTCGAGGTCGGAATAGTCTTCGACATAAATCCCGCTGTCGGCGACCGCAACGGCGATATCCTGTGCGGTCTCAAGGTCTTTTTGCGCCACGGTCACGGTGATTTCAAAAAGCTGCATTTAATTAATCCTTTCGAATAGAGTATGACATACTGAGCGGCGAGGAGTTCGTCTAACCTCCCGTAATGCCGTTAACGGTATGATGTTACCGGGAGAGGGACCACCGTAGGCGGTGGAGAGGTTCCGGACTCACTGCTTCAATGACACTCTTATTTCCACTTTTTCTTCTTGTCTTTATCCGCCTGCGTGACGCCGCTGTCGAATTGCCGCAGCAGTTCCTGCTGCTGCGTGGTCAGCCTGGTCGGCACTTCGATGTTGAGCTTGATGTAGAGCGAACCCTTCCCGCGTCCGTGAACATCTGGAATACCCTTGTCTTTTACACGGAAGGTGTGCCCGAATTGGGTCCCTGCGGGAATTTTGAGCGAGATTTTCCCGTCAAGCGTCGGAACCATGACCTCCGCGCCGAGCGCCGCTTGCGCAAACGTGATGGTCAGCTCCTCCCAGAGGTCATTTCCGTCACGTTCGAAAATCGGATGCGGTCTGACAGACACGACAATCAAAAGATCGCCCGCCGGACCGCCGTTTGCGCCTGAATTTCCCTGCCCCCGAACCGTTACAACAGAGCCGTTGTCAACTCCGGCGGGGATATCCACCGAGATTTTATGAGTGCGCCGGATTCTGCCCTGACCGTTACACTTGGAACAGGGTTTTTCGATGGTCTTTCCGGTGCCGTTACACGAAGGGCAGGCTTTTGCGGTTTGTACCACCCCGAACGGAGTCTGCTGGGTGATGCGCACCTGGCCTCTTCCGCCGCACTGTGCACAAGTTTTCGGAGATGTCCCCGGCGCAGCGCCGGTACCTGCGCACTGGTCGCAGGCCTCGACTTTGCTGAACTCAACAGTTTTATTGCTGCCGGAAGCCGCCTCCTCAAAGGAGAGCATCACATGGGCCTCGATGTCGTTCCCGCGCATCGGGCCGCTCTGCGTCCTCCGGTTTCCGCCTCCGCCGAACCCGCCGAATCCGCCGAAAAAGCTCTCGAAGATGTCGCCGAGGTCGCCGTTAAAACTGCCCGCGCCGCCGGCAAACGGGTTATACCCACCCTGTCCGGCGCCGTAGTTCGGATCAACGCCCGCATGCCCGTATTGGTCATAACGCGCGCGTTTGTCCTTGTCGGACAAGATCTCATAAGCCTCGTTGATCTCCTTGAACTTCGACTCAGCGGTCTTGTCTCCGGGGTTCAGGTCGGGGTGATATTTTTTGGCGGCCTGCCGATAAGCCTTTTTTATGTCCTCATCGGACGCGCCTTTCTGCACGCCGAGAACTTCATAGAAATCCCGTTTGTCAGCCATGTTACGCTCCGTTACTCATATATGCCGCAGACCTTCCGGTCTGCGGCATAATTTATTTTATGATGAATGCTTATTTTTTACTGTCGTCGGTGACATCTTTATAATTGGCATCGTCGACAGTCCCGTCCCCGCCGTGCGGATTTCCGGCGTGCGAGGCATCGCCGTATGGGTTACCGCCCTGCGGTCCCTGATCGGCAGTGCCCTGTTGGTTCTGCTGTGTCTTTGCGGCTTCCTGATAGATGCGGGTTGAGACCTCATAGAACTTTTTCTGCAGTTCCTCGGTCGCTGCCTTGATCTTGTCGTTGTCCTCGCCTTTCAGTGTTTCTTTCAACGCATCAAGTTTTTCGTTCAGTGCTTTCTTTTCATCTTCGGTCAGCTTGTCGCCGAGTTCCTTGATGGTATTTTCGGTCTGATAAACAGCTTGTTCGCCGGCGTTTTTGATATCGATTGCCTCGCGGCGCTTCTTGTCCTGTTCGGCGAACATCTCGGCCTCTTTAACGGCTTTTTCGATGTCGGACTTAGACATATTGGTCGAGGACGTAATCGTCACCTGCTGCTGTTTGCCGGTGCCTAAATCTTTTGCCGAGACGTTGACAATACCGTTTGCGTCGATGTCGAACGTGACCTCGATCTGCGGTACACCTCTCGGAGCCGGTGCGATGCCGTCGAGATGGAATCTGCCCATGCTCTTGTTGTCGGCCGCCATCGGGCGCTCACCCTGCAGGACGTTGACTTCAACCGAAGTCTGGCCGTCTGCCGCCGTCGAGAAGATCTGGCTGCGCTTGACCGGAATCGTCGTGTTGCGTTCGATGAGCGGAGTGCAGACGCCGCCCATGGTCTCAATGCCGAGGGTCAGCGGAGTGACGTCGAGCAAAACCATACCCTTGACGTCGCCGGTCAGAACGCCGGCTTGAATGGATGCGCCGACCGCGACGCACTCGTCGGGGTTGATGCCTTTGAATGGCTCGGTGCCCATAAAGGATTTGACCAGATCGATGACTGCCGGGATACGGGTGGAACCGCCGACCATCAGTACCTTATGGATATCGGAGGGTTTTAAGCTCGCATCGGACAGCGCTTGCTTCATCGGACCCATGGTCTTGTCAAACAGATCGCTGTTCAGTTCGTTGAACTTGGCTCTGGTCAAAGTCAGATCGAGGTGTTTCGGGCCGGTCGCATCCGCCGTGATAAACGGCAGATTGATGTTGGATGTGGTCAGGCCTGAAAGTTCGATCTTGGCCTTTTCGGCGGCTTCTTTGAGCCGCTGCATTGCCATCTTATCACCCGACAGATCAATTCCGCTCTCACGTTTGAATTCTGCTACCATCCAGTTCATCACGCGTTCGTCGAAGTCGTCGCCGCCGAGACGGTTGTTGCCCGCAGTGGCCAAAACTTCCTGAACACCGTCGCCCATCTCGATGATTGAGACATCGAAGGTGCCGCCGCCGAGGTCATAGACCATGACTTTTTGGTCGTTTTCTTTATCGATGCCGTAGGCAAGTGCCGCGGCTGTCGGTTCGTTGATGATGCGCTTGACCTCAAGGCCGGCGATTCTGCCCGCATCTTTGGTGGCCTGGCGCTGTGCGTCGGTGAAGTAGGCCGGAACGGTGATGACCGCTTCGGTCACCTTGCCGCCGAGATAGGCTTCCGCATCGGTTTTGAGCTTTGTCAGAATCATTGCGGAGATCTCTTGCGGGGTATATTTTTTGCCGTCGATGTCGACGGTATAATCGCTGCCCATTTTACGTTTGATCGAGCTGATTGTGCGGTCAGGGTTCGAAATAGCCTGCCGCTTTGCGACTTGGCCGACCATGCGCTCGCCGGTTTTGGAGAAAGCGACGACCGACGGTGTCGTGCGCGCACCTTCGGCGTTGGCGATGACGACGGGCTCTCCGCCTTCCATGACCGCCACGCAGGAATTGGTTGTACCAAGGTCAATACCGATAACTTTTGACATAAATGTTGCCTCCCATGTAATTTTGAGTTGTTTATAAATTATTGATTGGTGACAGCGACTTGGGCGTGACGGATCACACGGTCGCCGATTTTATAGCCCTTTGCCAGTACGCAGCCCACGCAGCCCTCGGGCAGCTCGGGATTTTGCGTCTGCATCACGGCGTTGTGGAAGTTCGGGTCGAGCGGATCGCCGATTTTGGTCTCGATCTCGCCGACGCCGAGAGAATTCAATGCATCGCAGAATTGTTTCAGCGTCATCTCGACGCCCTTTTGAATCTGTGCGGCGTCACCGCCCGCAGATGATGCCCGCTCAAGATTATCGAGCACCGGGATCATCTTTCCGACCGTCATCGCGGTCACTTCGGAATAAATCGCTTCTTTTTCGCGGGTTGTGCGTTTCTTGTAATTATCAAATTCCGCCGCCGTTCTTAAGAGCATATCTTTGGCTTCGGCCAGTTCTGCGGTGAGTTTGTCAATCTCGGCTTGTTTCGAGGATTTTTTTAAATGTTTATGAGTGTCCTCCTCCGCTTTTTCCTCAGGTGTGACTTTTTCTTCATCCATCGGTTGTGTCTCCTCCGTTCTCTTGGTCTCGCAGGAGCTTCTCAACGCTGCGCGTGAAATATTCCAGCTCCGCAATCATATTTTTGTAATCGATCCTTATCGGAGCGATGATACCGAGTTTTGCGGGCGACTCCGGGTCGCCGTATTGGGAAGTAAGTAACGCTGAGCCGAACAGCTGCGGCAGGGGAATTTCGGGGCCGATCGCTACCCCGATGCCCGGGTTTCGGTTTTTGAGTAAATCGGCTAAAATCCGGTGATTGGCCAACATATGCAGCAGCTCGCGCAGTTGAACCGTGTCGTAATCGGGCAGTGCGAACAGATTTTGCTCACCTGCGAGATTGATCTCGGGCGCACCGAGCACCGAGATGGTCTCGGCCAATGCATCGGTGAATTCGGTCAGTTCAAACAGGTATTCGCCCTCGCGCATTCCGAGTGTCTGGATCAAAGCGGCGTTCAGGTCTCCGGCGGCAATTCCCGCAAAAGTCACCGATGCAGCTTGTGAAAAACGCTCTAGCGCGGCTTCGGACGGACGTCTTCTGCACCGCACCGGGCAGTTGGCGACTCTGCCGCTCTCGGTGACCGTAATCACCGTAAAGATTTGATCCGAGATCGGAATCACACGCACACAGGCGATCTTGTCGGCAGCTCGTTCTCTGGCTGATAAGGTCGGAAATCCGACCAGTTCCGATAACGCTTTCCCTGCATTCTTGCCGGGATTACTGTCGGCGGCGAGCTCTTTGACGGCTTCGTCGATCAGCTTTTTGCGTACCGGCGCAGAGCGTTTCCCCGTAATGCCGTCGACGTAAATCCGGTAAGCTTTGACGGTCGGGACGCGGCCCGCAGAGGTATGCGGCTGTTCGAGAAAACCCATATCGCACAATGCAGCCATTTCATTTCGGATTGTGGCGGAGGAGATGGTGTTGCCGAATGCCTCCGCAATTGCCTTTGAGCCGACCGGCTCGCCGGTATTGATATATTCCTCGACCACCGTCATCAGGATCGCAAGTTTTCTGTCCATCTGTCTTCACCGCCCTTTGTTAGCACTTATTTCTCGGGAGTGCTAAGTCCCATTTAATTTACCACTGCTGTTTGCGATTGTCAAGTATTTCAATGCAGGAGTGAACCGTGTTTACCCGTATCACAAGATACTTTTTACTTCCGCTCCGAACACCAGCTTCCCATCTTCCGAACTGCATTTTACAATGTCACCGGGTTTAAATTCGCCGGACAAAATGCCCTCCGCTACCCGGTCTTCGACTTCGTTTTGAATCACCCGCCGAATGGGTCTTGCGCCGTAAATCGGATCAAATCCGGCTTTCGCAATATTTTCAATCGCTCCGTCGGAAAAGTCGAGTGAAATACCGTTCTGCTCGGTTCTGGAGCAAAGGTTTTTGAGCATCAGACGGGCAATATCGCAGATTTGCGGTTCGGTCAGCCGGTCAAAGACGATAATATCGTCGACACGGTTCAAGAACTCAGGCCGGAACGCGCGTTTCAGCTCCTCCATGACCGCCTGTTTGAGATCGACCCGTTCGTCAACTTGGGTGAATCCGAGTGAGCGCTGTTTTTCAACCAATCGCGACGCGCCGACATTGGAAGTCATGATGATAACTGTGTTTCGAAAGTCGACTTTGCGCCCCTGCGAGTCGGTCAGGAAACCGTCTTCGAGTACTTGAAGCAGTATATTGAAAACATCAGGATGGGCTTTTTCAATTTCATCGAACAAAACCACGCTGTAGGGTTTCCGGCGAATTTTTTCGGTCAGCTGCCCGCCTTCTTCATATCCGACATAGCCGGGCGGCGAACCGATCATCTTGGAGACCGTATGCTTCTCCATATATTCGGACATATCCAGCCGGATCATCGCACGCTCGTCGCCGAATAACGACTGCGCAAGCGCTTTGCAGAGTTCGGTTTTGCCAACGCCGGTCGGACCGAGGAAGATGAAGGAGCCAATGGGACGGTTGGGGTCTTTGAGTCCGCTTCTGCCTCTTCGAATGGCCTTGGCAACCGCGGTAACCGCGGCTTCCTGCCCGATGATGCGCTCATGCAGACGGCCTTCGAGATTGATGAGCCGCTGCCCTTCTTCTTTGGTCAGTTCGGAAACCGGCACACCGGTCCAGCTGGAAACGATCGCCGCGATATCTTCCCGGTCGACCGAGAGTCTGGTCTCGGCGCGTTCGCGTTCCCAGTCGCCGCGCTTTTTATCCATCTCGGCATGCAGTCTCTTCTCGTCATCGCGCAGAGCGGCAGCACTTTCGAAGTTTTGCTGTTTGACCGCGTTCTTTTTTTCCTCTTCGATCATCTCGAGCTGTTGTTGAATCTGCTTGAGTTCGGGCGGTTCGGAAAGTCCCGCAAGCCGCACTTTTGAGGCGGCTTCGTCGATCAGGTCGATGGCCTTGTCGGGTAAAAACCGGTCGGCGACATAGCGCGTCGAGAGTTTAACCGCGGCTTCCAGCGCCCCATCGGTGATTTTGACTTTATGATGGGCTTCATAGCGGTTGCGAAGGCCCTTTAATATTTCAATCGAATCTTCCTGCGAGGGCTCGCCGACAGTTACGGGCTGGAAGCGGCGTTCGAGCGCCGCGTCCTTTTCAATGTGCTTTCGGTATTCGGACAGAGTCGTCGCGCCGATCACCTGCATTTCGCCTCTTGACAGAGCGGGTTTCAGGATGTTGGCGGCGTCCACCGAGCCCTCCGCCGCGCCCGCGCCGATAATGGTATGCAATTCGTCAATAAAGAGAATGATGTTGCCCTCTTTTTTGATCTCTTCCATCGCCTTCTTCAGGCGTTCCTCAAAGTCGCCGCGATACCGAGTCCCTGCGACCATTGCGCCCATATCCAGCGAAAAAATCCGCTTGTTTTTCAATTGATCGGGCAAAACACCCTCAATGATTTTTTGGGCAAGCCCCTCAATTACCGCGGTTTTGCCGACACCCGGTTCACCTACGAGGCAGGGATTGTTTTTGGTGCGGCGGGATAAAATCTGAATAATCCGCTGGACTTCCTGCTCACGCCCGATGACCGGGTCGAGTTTCCCCTCTTTTGCCGCCGCGGTCAGATCGCGTCCGAACTGTGCCAGCATCGGGGTGTTGCCGGTGGGTTTCCCCGAGGGATGTTCGTTGCTTCCGGCGGGAGGTTCCTCGCCGGAGTAGGGCTCCTGTTCGGGAGTGCCGCCGTTCTGCGCGAGTGCGCCGACAATGGTCTGCGGGTCGATGCCGAGTTTTTTCAAAATCGAAATTGCCATGTTGTCGCGCTCCGCACATAAAGCCAACAGCAGATATTCGGGCACTACATAATTTCCGCCCGAGTTTCGGGCGATGGTCATCGCGGCCTCGACGATATATTTGCTGCGCGGGGTCAGATCAGCCGGGCTGAGATTGGTCGGCATGCCTCTTCCGACGGCGGATCCGATGATCTCACCCACTTTTTCGGCCGTGATGCCGTTTTCGCCGAGCAGCTGCCCCGCATATCCGCTCTCGGGGCTCGCCAGCGCCGCCAGCAGATGCTCGCTGCCCACATAAGTGTGCCCCATCTGCATAGCCAGGTCGATCGCGGCGCTCATAACCTCGTTCGCTTTATTGTTAAATCCGCCGAAGACGTACATTTTAAATCTCCTTACAGTTACTTTTACGTTTGTTTTTCATTCATTATGTTTCGAACCGTCTCAGCCCGCAGTGAATCCCTTTCGGCAACTGTGAGTTTTTTTCCGCTCTTCGCTGCCAGGGTCGCGGGACCGGTCAGCGCAATCAGCTTGCCGGGCGCGCCGAGATCGATTTTCTCTCCTTTATAGACGCTGCAGGCAACACCGAGCCGAAGATACGAAGCCATTTCGATCGCCTCGTCGCCTGAAAGCATGCGCGCCGTGCGCAAAATGCCCAGCGAGCGCCAAATTTTATCCAGTACCTCCGGTTGAACGATCAGGCGTTTGCGTTCTTCCTCCTCGGTGGCGATGATCTGTCTGACCACCGTCGAGAGGTTATCGATTGCATTCTTTTCGGAAATGCCCAATGTGATTTGGTTCGAAATTTGGAAGAATCCGCCTTTGATGTCCGAGCCTTCGCCGTAGGCCCCGCGTACCGTGAAGCCGAGGCGCGAAACCGTCTCCGCCAACCGCCCGACCGTGCCGAACGCCAGCATCGCAGGTAAATGGAGCATCACCGAAGCACGCAGGCCGGTACCCAAATTTGTCGGACATTCGGTCAAATAGCCGAGCCGCTTGTCATAGGCGAATCCAAGCTGTTTATCGAGCATATCGTCGATCTCGTCGGCAATTGCATACGCGTTTTCAAGCTGTAAACCGGACGCAAGCGCCTGAATGCGGACGTGGTCTTCCTCGTTGATCATAATCGAGATCGAATGATCTTTGGATAAAATCAAAAATCCGCCTGCGCCCGCTTCCGCGAATTCGGGGCTGACAAGGCGCCTTTCCGCCAAAGAAAAAGCCGCCTCACCGTTGAGTTTTCCCATATCGATGATATCAAATTCCTCGGCTCGTTCACCGAATGCCCCTTTGAACCCGGCGATGACTTTTTCGGCCGCCTCGGTTTTATGTTTGACGTCGAGCAGCTGCGGGAACGGAATATCGCACAGATTTCGCGCAAGCCGGATGCGGGTCGAAATTACGACGGGCTCGTTTGCGCCGGCCTCGTTATACCATTTCTCTTTCATATCAAATCATTCCTTTCGAAGGGAATCAAATTCTGTCAAACAGATTCATTTTTTTCCAACGCTTTGATCTCGTCGCGTAAAGCCGCCGCCTGTTCATATTCCTGCGCAACGACCGCCTTGGCAAGACGCGCCTTGAGATCTTCGATTTTATCTTCTTTGGTCGGAACACGCGCAGACGAAGGTTTTTCATCCGCTTTTTTCTCCGTCTCGGAGGGTTCATCGGTCTTCGCCGCATTCTCTCTGACCGTACCGGCTTTTCCGACGTGTCCGGTTTTGCCGTGGATTTTTTGAAGCGTCGGGAGCAGCTGCGGGTAAAACTCCTCGTAGCAATTCGGGCAGCCGGCTTTTCCGGTGCGAGTAAAATCGGCGAATGTACTGCCGCAAACCTTGCATTTGGCTGCGGGATTTGTTCCGACAAAATCGGAAAAGATGCCGCCGAGCATGCTGCCGAAGACGCTGCCCATCGTGCCGAGTCCCTTTTTAGCTGCGCATTCGGCGCATAAATGCTGTACAGTCACGTGGCCGTTGATGTTTCTTGTGAGGGTCGTATTGGCCTCGTTTTTCTTGCAGTTCTCGCAAAGCATAGAAATGATCACTCCTTACTGCCGATCTTGATGAATAATTGTTTTGCGATGGATGCCCGCAGGACATCACGCATCTGCGGATCCGCGGGTTTTAACGCGTTGTCGCTGCAGGCTGCCAATATCAATTCGGCTTCCTGTACCGTCAACAGTCCGTTGAAACCGAGCGATTGTAAAATGGCGCATAAGCTCTGCATATCTACGGCATCCGCCAGCGAATTGACGATATGCATCAGCATCAGGTTTTTTTCGGAACTCACCCGCGTGATCCGAATATAACCGCCGCCGCCTCGTCTGCTGAGCACCACATATCCGTTTTCGGGTGTAAACCGGGAGGCGATGACATAGTTGATCTGACTCGGCACGCAGCCGATCAAAGCCGCCAAATTATTGCGTTGGATTTCGGTCTCACCGTCGGATTTCTCGAGAAGATCGAATATTTGTTTGGCGATCCTGTCGGACAGTGTCATCGTTTCGTCATCCTCTCATATCAAGGTTTGCCTTTGACTTACCTTGACCTTTATGGTGCTATTATACCTTCCCTGACCTTTAATTTTCAAGGTCAAATAAGGTCAGTGTGTTCTGCGCGAACACGATGGCTCGTATCCGCGCAGAACAACGGTCCCGTTTCTGACTTTATCTTCTTTTTTCTCTGTTTTTGATATTTTATCTTTAGATATTCTTGAATTATGAGGGATACTGCGCGGTTCGCGCTGTCCGTCAGAGGTCAAAGGTCCAGCCATTTCTGGAAATCCCCGCACAGTTCTCTTGCCACTTCGGTGCTTGCAGCCTCCGTGATGATTTTAATGGTTTTGCCGTCGGCTGAAGGGCGTACGGTGATCCAGCCCGCGCCGGTCGGCATCGCAACGCCGCGCTCTGTACGCACACCGCCGTCTCTGGCGAGCAATTTTCCGAGGATATGGGCGCTTCCGCCCTCGATGACGGTGTCCTCCGAATAGACGGCGACCTCGGGCAGAGATTCAGCAGCCCGCATCAGTTCACCGCTGTTTCCGGTGCAGGAAAGCGCATAAATCAATGCGCTGATGCCGTCGCATGACCATATGCAGGTCTCTCTGCAGGCGATCTGGCGGTAGACCCGCTTTCCGAACCGCTCGCCGATTTTTTCAAGCACCCTCGGCGCCGAATGCGTTACCACGACGTCTGCGCCGTTTTGAAAATCATATGCGGCGCAGACGGCAACAATCTGTTCATTTTTCAAAATAATTTCACCGCGCGGCTGATATTGGATTCGGTACCATCCGCAGTGAAATTGAAAGATGTGTCTCCGCCGCTTTTGCCGCCCAGCTGCATAAAAATCTTGGCTGCCGTTTCGGCAACGACGGAATTTTTGCAAAAAAAGCTGCCCGAAAAATCAATCACCCGATTCGGCAGAGACGAGATCAACCGATTCTCCCACAAAGCCGAAACCCCGGACATGATCTCCGGAAGCCGCACGATACCGCCTTTGGTCGGCGCCGCATTTCGTGATATCAGCGGCTCGATTTGTTTTTGAAGCGAATTCGGAATCGTTGCACCGACGAATTTGATCCCCTGGCCATACCCGCCGACCAAAATGCCCATTGCAGCCCCGCTTTCGGTGACCGCAAAGGACAATTGCCCGGCGAACATCACACCGGTGTCGTAGACCTGCCCGCCCTCAGCCAAAATTCCGGCGGTCAGCGCTTGCTTGTGGATATAAGAGGCGTTTAAGCCATCATCTGCGACACAGACGGGGCGGTCGCCGCAGGCAGTGACAAGCGCCTGCCCGAGCCGCAGGCAAAATTGAGGCGTAATTACGGTTCCGAGACGACCTGCAATCACGTTATCCCCGATCTCCGGTAATTGCGGTGCGGTTTTCTCGGGCGTTTCGACCATGATAGTCTCGTCCGGCACAACTTCAAATTCCTGCAAAACTACGCCTTCTCCGAGGACCGCATCGTCCCCGAGCAGCGACCGCGGCCCGATTACCGAACCGTTCGCTGCCGTCGCATTCCTTCCGATACCGCCTCCGTCACAGACTACGCAGCCGCGCGACAGTGAATTTTCTCCGATTACGGCTCCATCCATCATCACACAGCCGGACGTGCGCGCATGTGCGCCGATGATCACGTTATCACCGATGATCGAGTTTTCGCCGATCACAGCGCCGTCACCGATTCGGGCCCCTCTGCCGATATAGCAAGGCGCGTCAATTGAAAAATTACCCTTCGGTTTACCCTCCGAATAAATACATCCGGCGATACGCTCCCCCTCGACTTCGCACTCAACTTTACCGTTTATCAAATCACGCTGCGCTTCGACGAAAGACGTAATATCTCCGATATCGCGCCAATAACCGTCACTCCGATACGCATACAACGAGTTTTTCGTGACTAACGAAGGAAATACATCCCGGGAAAAATCAGAAAAAATGCCCGCTTTAATGCTTTTACAGCATAATCCGGACAAAATATAAATACCGGTGTTGGCCATATCGGTGAAGGCATCGCTCCACCCCGGTTTCTCCAAAAATCCGCGCACCTGCCCGTCCGTGCCGATATCGGCAAGACCGTATTCGCGCGGGTCGCTGACTCTGCGCGTGATGATTGTGGCATCCGCTCCTTTTTCCCGGTGATAAGCAATTGCTGTTGTCAAATCGATATCGCAAAGCGCGTCGCCGCTGATGACGATGAATTCTTCATCGATATCGCCGACCGCGCTCCTGACCCCACCGGCCGTGCCGAGCGGGGTCTTCTCGACAATAAAGTTCAATTTTATTCCTGCAAAGGTTCCGTTTTTAAAGTGTTCGATGATCTTCTCGGACTGATACCCGAGCGTCAGCCAGGCCTCATTTACCCCGTGTTTTTCGAGCAGTTTGAGGATATATTCCAGTACCGGCTTTCCGCAGAGCTTGAGCATCGGTTTGGGCATATCCGCTGTCAGCGGCCTCAGCCGCCTGCCCTCGCCGCCCGCCATGATAACCGCTTTCATAAATAAACAAACCTCCCGTGTTTTCGGTATTATTTCCGAAACACGGGAGGTTTATGACTTGATGAAAATCAGTGCAGCGTGCAAATCACCTTGCCGCTTGCAATTTCGACGAGATTTTTGCCGTCCATTTTATAATAAGTATTATCGGGGCTTACGGTGATTTTTGAGAGTTTCTCACAGCCTTCGAACGCGGTCGGATCGATCGAATTGATTGATTTAGTCACATTGATACTCTTCAGGTGTTTACAGTCAGAGAAGCTTCCGGCGCTGTATTGATAGACATTTTCCGGAAATTCAAGATTCTCGGCTGCACAGCCTGCGAAGGCATAAGATCCGATAAACTCAAGCTCCGAAGAGAATGTAATGCTTTTCAACGACGTACAGCCGGAAAAACAATCCTTCAGAATTGCAAGCGGGTAACCTCCTGAAAAAGTCACGCTCTCCAGTGCTGTGCAATCCTTGAAAGACCCGGTAGACATCGCAACCACATCGCCGCCGACCGTGACTTTTTTCAATGCGGTGCAGCCGGTGAAGGCATATTCGCCGATCCCCGTCACGCCGTCCTCGACTACGAGCTCGTTGATGTCGGTGTTGTTTTGATAAGCATAAGTTTCGACTTCCTCGATCATTGAAGGTACGGTCAACCGTACAAACCGACCGTCGTTCAACCGGTTGAGCGCGGTAATTTTCTCGTCTTGATAAGTGATCGCATAATTCTCCTCGATGTGGAGAATCTCGTTTTCAAAGGTCAGTCTGCAGGTATACACGGTTTGGCCCTGCTTGTCTTTCGCCGCTTTTTCGGTCTTGACGGCAGTCAAGGAGAGCATTTGCGCATACATGTCCTTTTCGATGGCTTTGATCGAATCGGGCATCATGTTTTCGTAATATCCGGCAGTTTTAAGGTCTTTTTTCAGCCGATCGGGTTCGGGACCCTTTACGGCGCAGCCGGAGAGCACGAGCCCCGCGCACAAAAGCAGAATGCTCAGTGAAAGGGAGACGGTTTTTTTCATAAGTTCACTACATTTCTTTTACGATTTTATTTTCCGTTAACAAGGCGGTCCATAACCGTGTTGAACAGTTCTTTGTCGCCTTCGTCTCCGGTATAGGAACGGAAGGTCACACGATAGACAATGTCATCGTCGAGCATATAGTATTGATACAGATACACTGTCGAACTGTTCTCCGATAATTGACGAACGACGCATTTGCCGCGCATATTGGAAAGGCCGATATCCGCGGTCGAAGAAATTTTCCCGTTGGACGTATCTTTATCACCCGGGACATCCGGCAGTTCCTGTGTGTCCGAGAGCATGACCGGCGCCAATACCTCGCAGACGATGCGCCCGGAATTATCCGTAAAAGTAACGCTGTCTTCCGCTGCGGTCCACTCCGGCGGCATCCAAAGCGAATACCGGACTGCGATCGGATCGCTTAATGATTTGAATTTTACCCAGTCTGCGGTTGATTTTGCATTCAGTTCAAATGTTATTGCCGCAAAATCGTCTCCGATTGCAGAAGCGGGCTGCGACGACAGCGATAACTGCGATGAGGAAGACACTGCCGACGTCACGGACGTGCTCGCTTTTTTGCCGCAGCCCGCCGCAGCGGCCGGTATCAGCAATGCAAGCAGAATTATCAGTGTTTTTTTCATAGTTGATCACCCCTTCTTTATGTTGCTCCGCGGTCCTTTTCATCTGCGAAACACCGTGTCCGGATTGCTCCGAACACTGTTCTTTTTCCCTTTTCTGCCTTTATTGCATGCGCCTCTTCAGCGTTTTTCTATCTCAGCCAGTTCTTTATAATTTTTTTCAAGAGACCGATAAATACGTTGGTATAATCCGTAAAACGAACTGTACTTCGCGGTGTTTCCCGGATTCGGCAAAATCGAGGCGCAATCATGCACCGCTGCCTCACAAGCCTCCGGAATCGATTTGTAAATCCCGCTTCCGACGCCCGCAAGCAGAGCAACGCCCAACGCGGGGCCTTCATCCGTGACTAATGTCCGAAGCTCGCAGTCAAAACAATCTGCGATAATCTGTTTCCAGAGCGCGCTTTTTGCCCCTCCGCCCGCCACCCGTACAAAGTCCGTCTTGATACCGAGGTCACGGATAATCGACAGCGAATCGCACAGTGAAAACGCAACGCCTTCAAGTACCGAGCGAATCATCTCCGCTCTTCCGTGCGCAGCCGAAAGCCCAAAGAAAACACCCCGGCAATCGGGGTTGCGGTGCGGAGTGCGCTCCCCCATCAGATAAGGCAGATAAATCAATCCATCCGCCCCTGCCGGCACTTTTTCCGCCATTTTGTCCATTAAATAATACGGGTCAACCTTCATCGAGCCCGCGGTTGAAATAACGTCTGTGAAAAAATTATCGCGCAGCCATTTCAACGAAAGCCCTGAGGCCTGCGCAACGCCCATCACGTGCCAGGTGTCGGGAATCGCATGGCAGAGCGTATGAATGCGCCCTTTCGGATCGACGAGCGGCTTATCCGCAACCGCGAAAACCACGCCCGAAGACCCCAACGCACAGCTGGCCGCACCGCTTTTTACAATGCCGCTTCCGATCGCTCCGGCGGCTTGATCGCCTCCTCCCCCCGCTACCGGCGTTCCGATCTCAAGTCCGGTCCGTTCGGCAGCTTTCTTGTTGACTTTTCCGCTGATCACGATTGATTCGAATACTTTCGGGAGCATTTTTTCGTCTATCTCAAGCGCTTTCAGCAGTCTTTCGCTCCATCTGCGCTTCGGAACATCGAGCAGCTGCATCCCGCCCGCGTCACTGACTTCTGTTGCGAATTCGCCGGTCAGCATATATCGGATATAATCTTTGGGCAGCATGATTTTAGAAACTTTCGCCCAAACCTGTGGCTCGTTTTCTTTGACCCAAAGGATTTTCGCCGCAGTAAAACCGGTCAACGCCGGATTTGCGGTGATTTCAATCAACGCTTTTTCACCGAGCAGCTCATTCAGCTCTTCGGCCTGCGCGCCGGTTCTCTGGTCGCACCAGATGATGCTGCGGCGCATAACCCTGTCCTCTTTGTCAAGCAGCACCAAACCGTGCATCTGTCCCGAAAGACCGACTCCGTCGATTTCTTTCGTATCTATGCCGGCTGTCGCTTTTTTTACGGTTTCACCGACAGCATTCCACCAGTCGGCGGGATCCTGCTCCGCCCATCCGTTTTTCGGCTGATAAAGCGGGTATTCGGCGCTTGCCGATGCAGCGGGTTTTCCGTCATGGGTAAATAAAACGGTTTTCGTGGCGGAAGTCCCTATGTCAATTCCGAGCAAATACATGCGATCTCCCCGTTCTGTAATGTCATTTTTCCTCTATGATTATACTTGATCTTTCATAAAAATGCAAACCGTACCGGATGCCGTATCCTTCGCGGCATTCCTTTTATTTATACCGCCGGCATATGATGTTTTTATGTCGGGTATACAGACCACGCTGAACTTTTTTCCTTTTCGATCTTTTTATGATTTTAATTCATTCAAAAATAAGAGAGCCCGGAAAAAACCGGGCTCTCTTGATGCCATTTAATTCAGTGATGGGCTGCAGGGTTATCAGGTGTAGGACTGATAATCGTTGACCCAGCCCCAAACCTGGTTGACTTCTTTCAGGACTTTGTCGCCGCCGACGGCAGACATGCTCTTCTTATAGGTCGCGAAGAGTTTGTCAACCGTAATGGTGGTCTTCATAAATCCGTCAAAGATGAAGGAGGTCTGGTAGGAAATAATCTCGCCGGAATGCTTGACATAGGTCGGAGAGTAGTTCTGAGCGGCTTTGTAGCCTTCCTGCAGGAGGATGGTACGGCCCGCAGCGATGGCGGCTTGCGTCATCGAGGAGTTATAAGCAATAACAGCTTTTTGTCTTGCAAGAGCAGCTGTCTTGTTTGCGCCTTCGTTGAAGATGATATAGTTCTTGGCCGGGTAGAGGTCTGTCTCAACAAAGGTCGTGATGTTGGCGTTCAGATAATAAGTTTTCTTGGCTTCATCAAAGTATTTGCGGGTGTAGGAGCCGTCGGATTCTTTTACGAATGCTTTGCCGAGCAGGTTCTGCCACTGCTCAAACCAGGCGTCTTCGGAAGAGAAGCAAAGATCGACGAAGAAGTTGATGGTTTCCGCCGGCTGCGGAGTTCCGACCATCAGGCAGTAGCCGTTCGCACCTGCGGTGTTGGCATACAGGCCTTTGGTCTTTTTGCCGACGAGCTGAGTATCAACCCAGGTATCTTCGTTCATCTTGATCCATTCGGTGAAGCCGTCACCGATCAAATCAGCGTTGCTTGTGCCGTATTTGTCAATCAACAGTTTGTTGACCGTATACTGGCCCTGATCACGGAATCTCGCCTGATACAGGCAGAAGGAACCGATTTTGGCGGTCGCAAGCTGGTTGCGCATATCCGAGAAACCGCTGTCAAACGTGGATTTCGGGCAATAGCCGTTCGCATAGAAGTAACGGACAAATTCGATTGCCTGTCTGGCGCCTTCTCTCAGAAGAGCGTCTTCGAAGCAGTTTGTATCGGGGTTATAGGTATAGCCCATTGAGGAGTTCGGGTCGAAGATGAATGCATCAAACGCAGTGAAGATATTCCAGGTGGAATAGAAGTCGCCGCCGAAGATGATCGGAACGACGCCGGTCACGCCCAGTTCGGAGCTTCTCTTGCCGAATGCGGTGATGATGTCTTTGAAAGTGCTGACGTCAAGGGTATATCCGACATCTGCAAAGCCCAGCTTGTGCAGCCAGTCGTTGCGGATGCCCTGTGTCCACATGCCCATTGACGTGCCGCTCAGACCCGCGTTCCATCCGGACGGAACCGCCCAAAGCTGATTGCCGATCTTATAAAGATCGCGCATCGCCTGCGGCAGTTTGTTCCAGGTCGCGTTGCCCTTGAGGTATTCATCCAACGGATAAATAGCGCCTTCATTGTACCAAGCGAATAAGTAGGACCAACCGTAGTGCTGAACAACGCCGGTCAGTTCGCCTGCAGCCAGACGAGCCTGATAAACGGTTCCGACTTCGGTCTTGGTGATGCAGTCCTCATGAATCTTGACGCCGTATCTGGCGCTCAGAGTTTCATCCCAAAGTTTTTTCTGCTCCAGGTTTTCCGTTGAATCACCGAAGTGCATCTCTTCAACGATTGTAAGAGCCTGGGGGAGACCGTAGTTCGGGTTGGAACCGATCTTGGTCGCTCCGGTGGAAGCCTTGGAGGAGGTCGCTTTCGACGATGTGGTGGCTGTCGACGTAGTCGAGGTCACGGATGTCGCGACGGAACTTGCCGGCACGGAGGATGCGGCCGACGGGACGGAGGAAACGACCGATGACGCGACGGAAGACTGTGCGGCGACGGAAGATTCGACCGACGCTGCGACAGATGATGCTGCCACCGACGAGGTCTCGCTGCTGGTTGTCGTGCAAGCCGCGAACATCGTGATTGTCATGACGAGCGCAAGCAGGACGACGAGTACCTTTTTCTTCATGCGTAAAATCTCCTTTCAAAATTTGAGGCGATACGCCCCAGATTGACACGATTGTAACATAATTTGTTAATTAATGAAAGAGATGCCTTTAATAACTTAGCAAAGTCCTATTTTATCTTTTTAATATCCAATATCAATTAGTTAAAACAACATGTTATCTATACTATATTTGTGCATATTGGACAATATGATTTCAAATTTATTAATCCATCTTTCTCCTTTTATGATTCCGTATGACGGATTAAGTTACACTTTGTGCCTTATTTTTGAATATTTTCCCCTTTCTGTGCCTTTTATAAATTCATTATATAAATAAAAAAGAGAGCCCGGTAAAACACCGGGCTCTCTCAAAGACATCTGGATTAAGCGGTTGGTTTTCGGCTATCAGGTGTAGGACTGATAATCGTTGACCCAGCCCCAAGCCTGGTTGGCTTCTTTCAGGACTTTGTCGCCGCCGACGGCTGCCATGTTCTTCTTATAGGTTGCGAAGAGCTTGTCAACCGTGATGCTGGTCTTCATGAATCCGTCATAGACGAAGGAGTTCTGGTAGGAAATAATTTCGCCGGAGTGCTTGGCATAGGTCGGAGAGTAGTTCTGAGCGGCCTTGTAGCCTTCGGGCAGAATGATGACACGGCCCGCTGCGATGGCGGCCTGGGTCATTGCGGAGTTGTAAGCGATGATGGCCTTTGTTCTCTTCAGAGCGACTTCTTTGTTTGCGCCCTGGTTATAGACGAGATACTTGGAAGCCGGATAGAGTTCGGTCTCGACAACGCCGACGAGGTTGGAGTCGAGGTAGAACACCTTTTTGGCTTCGTCAAAGTATTTACGGGTGAAAGTGCCGTCAGCTTCTCTGACGATCGCTTTGTCAAGCAGGTTGAATCTCGCTTCGAGCCAGGCATTCTCGGAGGAATACATCAGGTCGACGAAGAAGTTGATGGTTTCAGCCGGCTGCGGAGTGCCGACCATCAGGCAGTAGCCGCCTGCGCCTGCGGTGTTGGCATACAGACCTTTGGTCTTGTTGCCGACCAGCTGGGTATCAATCCATGTGCTTTCCCAAAGGTTAAGCCACTCGGTGTAACCGTCGCCGATCAAATCAAAGTTTGTTGTGCCGTATTTGGCAGTAGCAAGAGTGTTGATTGTGTAACCGCCCTGTGCGAATCTGCCCTGATACAGGCAGAAGGAGCCGACCTTGGCTGACGCGAGCTGGTTGCGCATATCCGAGAAGCCGCTGTCAAATGTGGATTTCGGGGTATATCCGTTTGCATAGAAGTAACGGACATATTCGATTGCCTGTCTGGCGCCGGCTCTCAGAAGAGCGTCTTCCATGCAGTTCGTGTCGGGGTTATAGGTATAGCCCGCCGAGGAGTTCGGATCGAAGATGAATGCGTCAAACGCAGTGAATACATTCCAGGTGGAATATAAGTCGCCGCCGAAGAGGATCGGAATGATGCCGGTGACGCCCAGTTCGGAGCTTCTCTTGCCGAATGCGGTGATAATGTCTTTGAAGGTGCTGACGTCAAGGGTATAGCCGATATCCGCAAGACCGAGTTTCTTCACCCAGTCAGCGCGGATGGCCTGGGTCCACATGCCCATCGATGTGCCTGTCAGACCTGCGTTCCAGCCGTTCGGGACTGCCCAGATCTGGTTGCCGATCTTATAAACTTCGCGGGCCGCTTTCGGCAGCATGTTCCAGGTTTTATTGTTCTTGAGGTATTCGTCCAGCGGATAGACAGCGTTTTCGTTGTACCATGCGAACATATAGGACCAACCGTAGTTGTAAACAACGCCGGTCAGTTCGCCTGCGGCCAGACGAGCCGAATAAACGGTTCCGACCTCGGTCTTGGTGATGCAGTCCTCATGGATCTTGACGCCGTATCTGGCGCTCAGAGTTTCTTCCCAAAGCTTCTTTTGCTCCAGGTTTTCCGTGGAATCGCCGAAATGCATTTCCTGGACGATTGTGATCGCCTGGGGCAGATTCGGATAATCCGGGTTGGAACCGATCTTGGAGGTTCCGGCAGCCGTAGACGTCTTGGAGGACGTCGCTTTTGAAGACGCGGCTGTGGAAACAACCGA
>DAOPZJ010000003.1:0-69653 GCA_035353335.1 Oscillospiraceae bacterium
CCGAGAGTTTTTCCCGCGCGTTTACGCGGTTCCACGGGATTACCCCCACCGACGCAAGACACGGCGGAAACGTCAAATCTTTTTCGCGGCTTTCCGTAAAATTGATTTTATCGGGAGGCAACACCATGGATTACAGAATCGAAGAAAAACCGGCATTTACAATCATCTGTAAAAAGAAACAAGTCAACAAACCGCAGGGCGATACCGCCACAGTCGATATTTCGGCATTTTGGGGCGAATGCACTCAGAACGGCACCATCGACGCGCTTTGCAAGTATGCAAAATTCGATACTATGAAGGGTATCCTCGGCATCTGTTTTTCCGGAGAAATGGCGGATTCCGGCTTTCCCTATGGCATCGGCGCGGAATATAACCGCGTTCCCGTAAAAGACGCAGGTTTTGATATCATCGAAATCCCGGCATATACCTATGCGGTATTTCAGTGCAAAGGCAAAATGCCCGACGCTTTCAAAGACACCTATCAAAAAATCTGCACCGAGTTCTTCCCGCAGAGCAATTATGAATACGGCAACGGTTTGGAATTAGAGGTCTATCCGTCAGCCGATGTGCAAAGCCCGGATTTCTCCTGTGAAATCTGGATCGCAGTGAACAAAAAGAAATAGACCAGCGAAAATCATTAAAGGCATCTTTCAGAAATGGCAGATGCTTTTTTATCCCCAAGGTTAGTGTAAGAAGATGTTCAGGCCTCCGATTCAAACCGGAGGCCTGCTTTATCAATTATATGAAATGATGTTTAATAGTGGAATGAATTACGCCAGCTTACTCAGCTCTACAGCAATCTGCGCAGCAACTTTGGCATTGTTGAACACCAGTTGAATGTTAGAGTCCAGACTGGCACCTCCGGTCAGCTCTTTTACCTTGGACAGCAGGAAGGGAGTGCTCTCCTTGCCGTGAATGCCTTTCTTATCGGCTTCTTTCAATGCCATTTCAATGGCATTGTTGATCTCGGCAGGGTCCATCTCAAACTCAATGGGGATGGGATTGGCAATCACCGCGCCGCCCTTCAGGTTCAAATCCCACTTGGCTTTCAGTGCTGCGGCAAGTTCAGCCGGGGTGTCCACCCGATAGTCTACGCCGAAACCGCTTTTTGAAGTGTAAAAGGCGGGCAGCTCATCGGTGCCGAAACCCACCACCGGAACTCCGTGAGTCTCCAGATATTCCAATGTCAGACCAATGTCCAGGATGGACTTTGCTCCTGCGCAAATCACTGCCACGTCAGTGCTTGCCAGCTCCTCCAGATCGGCGGAGATATCAAAAGTCTCCTGCGCGCCCCGGTGAACGCCGCCGATGCCGCCGGTGGCGAAGATTTTAATTCCGGCCAGATTGGCGAGAATCATCGTAGAAGCCACAGTGGTCGCGCCGTCCAGTCCTTTGGCTACGATAAAAGGAATGTCTCTACGGCTGGTTTTCATTACGCCTTTAGCTTTGCCCAAATACTCGATTTCCTCCGGGGTCAAGCCCACCTTCAGCTTGCCTTTGAGAATGGCGATGGTAGCCGGAACCGCGCCGTTATCCCGAACAATCTGCTCAACCTTTAAAGCCGTTTGCACATTCTGCGGATAGGGCATGCCGTGGGAGATGATGGTAGACTCCAAAGCCACCACAGGTTTTCCTCTTTCTACTGCTTTTTTGACTTCGGGGTTTATCTCTTGGTATTTTTCTAACATAATCCGATCTCCTTCATTTTTTTCTCCACGTTTTCTTTGGATATATTGGGGTTGATGGTATCTTCATGACTCAGTGCCATTATGGCGGCGGTCATGGCAAAGCGGGCGCTTTCTTCGATTTCTTTGTCATGGAAGCGACAGAAAGCGAGTGCGGCGAGAAATGCATCCCCCGCTCCCGTGGCGTTCACCACAGAAACCTGCGGGCCGGGTATCAGTTTATGCGTTTTTGCGTCCTGAAAAAACACGCCCTTTTCACCCATCGTGATAAATACTCGCTTGACGCCTTTTTCCAAAAAGAACTCCGAAGCTTTTCTCAGGTCGTTGTCATTCTCAATTTTAATTCCGGAAAGTAACTCGGCTTCGATTTTATTGGGTTTGATGGTGTGAAAAGCGCCGATTTTGTTTTTCATTTTCCGGGCTTTGGCGGTGGAAACGGTGTCCAGAAAAAACTCGGTGTTTTTGAAATTGTCCAGCACATAGCTGATGACATCCTCGGGGATGTTGGTGTCAATCACGCAAAGCTTTGCGCGCTCGACCACCGGGCGGGTGTTTTGGATAAAGTCAACAGTGATTTCGTTTAAAATGTCCATGTGGGAAATCGCCACCTGCATATCGCCCTGTTCGTCCAGGATTGCCAGATATGTTGAGGTGGACTTTCCGGTAAACACCGGGGTGTTTTTCATATCCAGCCCGATGGAAGCGGCGTGGTCTAAAATCTTTTTACCGTATAAATCGTCGCCCAGCGCGCTGATCAGCTTGGTGGAAATCCCCAGGTGCACCATGTTTTCGGCGATATTTCGCCCCACTCCGCCCTGCGAAATTTTCACCTGTCCGGGATTGGAGTCATGGGCAATCAGCTTTTTAAAGGGAAATCCGGTGATGTCCACGTTACACCCGCCCAGCACGCAGGCATAATCCTCCTGCTTTAAGATATATCCTTTTCCGAGGATGTATCCTTTTTTCATCAGGTTGGTAACATGCACCCCAACGGAGGAACGGGTGATGCCAAGGGTATCTGCCAGTTCATTTTGAGAGATGTTCGGATTTTTCCGAATGAGTTTCAACAAGTCTTCTTCGCGGTGTGTCATAGTTCCCTCCTAAACAATTGTTTATATAATAAACATTTGCTTATTTCTATCATAACATAACGAAAAACGGAATGCAAGTGGTTATATAAAAAATACTTTGCTTTTTTCAGAGGATTTTTAAATGATATAACAAAGGACGAACGGAGGGAACAGCCGTTCGTCCTTTGTTTATATATGGAATCATCCGGGGATGGACGATCCCTTTAAAACCCGCGCCCGCGCCGTGCTTGCTCAGCTCGGACGAAGGTTTTAAGCGTAATGATGCTATCTTCTGCCGCCGGGGAACCCCCCGCCGCCCATACCGCCCGCGTTGCCGATCGTGGAAAGCCCGTTTGCGGTAAAGCTGCCGGCTGAACTTCCGCCGATACTAAGGGTATAGGTCATGCCGGTTACAAGTTTCGGGCTGGAGATCACAATATTCGCGAAATTCTTGGCCGGCGTAAACTCGATGATGATGTTTCCGCTCTTGTCGGTCACCGTGACTTTAGAGCCGGCGGAAACCGTCGAGACGGTCGCCATGATGCAGTTGACCTTGGAACTCGAATCCGGTGACTGTGCCATCCCGCTGCTGCCCGCCGCGATCAGAGTCGCTCCGCTGTTTGTGCAGGTTCCGGCAAAATCCATCGCACCGTTGCCGTCGTTGGTCGGCCCGTCGACCGTAATCGTGCCGCCGGTAAGAACCATATTGCCGTTGCTGTCCAGCCCGTCGCCGCCCGCATTGACATAGAGAGTGCCGCCGCTGATGGTGACAAGGTTATTGGGATTGGCCGCATCCATGGGCGCGCCCATACCGCCGCCGAAAGTGACGTTGCCGGTATCATCACTGCCGCCTGCGGAGTTGAGTCCGTCGTCGCTTGAAGTGACGCTCAGATTGCCGCCGCAGATATAGATGGTCATGCCTTCGAGGCCCTCATAAGATTTCGAGATTTTGATCTCACCGGCGTCGATTTCGAGCGCGGTGTCGGCGTGCATGCCGTCGTCGCCGGTCGCGATGGTGAAGGTTCCGCCCGCGATCTTGATGTCGGCGTTGGAGTGGATTGCGTCGTCATAGGTGTTTAGGGTAAACGTCCCGCCGGTGATGTTGACGCCGCTGCTGCCCTTGAGACCTTTTTTACTGTCTTCGTCGGTTGTCGCGGCTGCAGTATTATTTCCGCCGAACGGACTTCCACCTCTGGGGTTAAAGAAGTCGTTGGAACCGCCGGTAACGGTGGCGGGGCTTCCGCCGCCGGTCGTGATGTTAAACGTGCCGCCTGAGATCGTCAGAACCATGTAAGCTTGAATTCCGTCGTTGCCCGCAGTGATGTTGAAACTGCCGCCCGAGATATTAATAGAACCCTTTGTGGTGTCCTCGTCATTGTTGGACTGAAACCCGTCGGCGCCGGAATTGATCGTAAATGTGCCATCCGTGACCGTGATACTGCTACGTCCGCGGATTGCGTCGTTTACCGCCGTGATGATATAGGTGCCGCCTGCGATTACAAGGTTATCCTTGGACAGGATTCCGTTTTGATAATTCGCGTTTACGGTCAGCGTACCGGTGCCGTTGATCGTGAGGTCGTCTTTCGAAAAAACGGCGGCGTTGGGCTCGTCTGTGCCGGACTCGAGAGTGTAGGAGGAACCGTCTGAGATCGTGTTTTGAGTCCCCGCCGCCAGTGTGATGATGATTTTCTCGCTCTGCACACCGTAGATACCGCTTCCGTAGGAGCACTTGATATTGACACCGTTGAGCACCAGAATGATCTTATCTTCTTTGCCTGCGTTGACGATGATTTGCCCGTTGTTCAGCGTTCCGCTGACTGTATAAGTGCCCGCTCCGGTGATGGTGGCCGTGCTGCCGCTCACTTTGATGTTGGAGCCGGAAGCCTTAACGGAATCGCCGTTTAAGACAATCGTGTTTTCACTTGTGGGTGAAGCTGCGGTCGTGTCTTCGGCTTTAACCTTGTTTTCAACCGGTGTTACGCTGGCTTTGATGTCGCTGCTTACTTCAGCGGTCGAGGTTAATGACGAAAGGGAACCGGAGGATATCACCGCCGAAGAGCCGTTTGGCGAAACCGAGCAACCGGCTGCAAGGAGCACGACAGCGGCACACAAAATTATGAATAACTTTTTCAAATAAAGCCCTTCTCTCATAATTCCTCGCGGATCGTGCTGCCGATTTTGCCGCAGCTGACGTTGAGATTGCCGTTGCGGCAGCGCAGCGCGTCGAGGAACTTCTTTTCAATCAGATTGCCGTTTAGGACGATTCTGTATTGCAGCTCGAACATGCTGCCGAGATTGGTGGTTTTAACCCGGACCAATTCGCTTTTTTTGGTATATGTTGCAAAGATGTCATCAAACGCTCCGTTGTAATCAAGCGATTCCGGGATAGTGATTTTCAGCTCACGCTCGTCGTCACGGATATCGCCGTATTTAACCGTGAATAAGATTAAGGTCAACGCGGAAGCGGCAGCAAAAATGATGGCTGCGTAGGCGATATAGCCCATTCCGGTTGCGATGCCGACCGCAACGGCCATAAAGACCGCCGAGATTTCGCGGGCGCTGCCGGGCGCGGAGCGAAAGCGTACCAAACTGAACGCTCCGGCCACGGCTACACCGGCGCCGATATTGCCGTTGACCATCATGATGACGGCTTGAACCAATACCGGAAGGAGGGCCAGGGTCACGATGAGACCCTTTGAATAAGTGTTTTTATAAGTATGGAGGAGTCCCAGGAGAACGCCGAGGACGATCGAGGTCAGCGTGCATAACAACAGCGAACCGATGGTCAGCCCCTCCGAAGAAACAATCGTATCAAGCACAGATAATGCCTCCCTTCAAATTTCGTAACTCTGGAAATATATAATCGGTATAGCAGGTACCGTACTTGGAAAATGAAGTCGGCACAATGCCGTTTTGCTCAAAGAACCCGCAAAGCCACAGCGGAATCGCTCCGGCGGTCTTGATTTCGATCAACCGCTCGTCATTTCGTATGATCGGCGTGCCTTCGCAGCCGAGCGTCGGAGATAATCTGTTCGTGCGCATTCGGATGCCGCTGTCGACGGTCAGGCGGAGATTGGGGTCGATATTATCGTAAAAGGCCTCGCGTTCATAAGCGATAAACGCCTTCGGAAGGGGTTGATAAAACCGCATAAAGTATTCGATCTCCCGCCCGATCTGACATTCTCGCCCCTCTCCGGGCTTTCCGTCCATCCAGTCGGCGGCATTCCTGAGCGGCATCCCGATACGCCTTTTATAAACGACGCCCTTATATTTTTTCTTGAGCTCCAGAAAAACCTTGTCCTCGGACTTCGGGATACCGTAACAGCGCAGCCTTAATTTTTCTTTATAGACAGGCTTCTCAAGCGAAGCGCGGATAATCCGGTAGTCATCGGTGTCGAAGTAGACACTGCAGATCGTGCTCTTGCCGAAGGCATCCGGGTGCATCTTGTCTTCGGCAAGCCCGGAGAGCCGCGCGGCCTGATCGCGGTCGAGGATATATTTTTGTTCGTAACGTTTGAAAACCGTTGTAAAGTCTTTCATGGAGAGCACCTCTTTGCCAAGTTGAAAACAGTTCGGAATTATGTTAAAATGAATCGGAAGTTTTGCATGGGGTCTGCCCTGCAGGTATGCTTTTATTCTAAACAATTTACTGAAATTACTCTGAAAAACCGGTTTCAGGTTTTTTTCAGTTTCGCACGATAAAATAACATATATCAGATGCTCGCGCGGCGTGGGCGCCTGAAAAACGAATGATACCGAAAGGAGCTGTTTTGCTTGAGAGTACTCGTGGTGGAAGACGAAAAACGTCTTGCGGAGGCGCTTGCGCAGATATTGAGCGAGCATAAATTCGACGCCGAGACCGTTTACACCGGAACCGACGGTCTTTATTACGCCAAAAATTCCGCCTATGACGTGATTATCCTCGACGTGATGCTGCCCGGCATGACCGGCTTTGAAGTCGTTAAACAGCTGCGCGCCGAAAAAATCGCCACACCGGTATTGCTGCTCACAGCCCGTGATGAGATCAACGATAAAGTCAGAGGGCTTGACTATGGCGCCGACGATTATATGACCAAACCCTTTTCACCTGATGAGCTGATGGCCCGGGTGCGGGCGCTCTCCCGGCGGCAGGGGGAGGTGATCACCGACCAAATCGCTTTTGCCGACATTACACTCGATCTCTCTTCTTATGCGCTTAAAAAGGACGAAAAATCAGTCCATTTGGGTTATAAGGAATTCTCGGTGCTCCGGCTTCTGATGGCAAATCCCAACACGGTCGTTCAAAAAGAGTCGATCATTTTAAAAGTCTGGGGCTGCGACTCCGATGCTGAGGACAACAACATCGAGGCCTATATCTCGTTTTTGCGCAAAAAGTTCTTCTTTCTCGGCTCCAAAGTCAACATCGGCACGGTTCGAAAGGTCGGTTACCGGCTGGAGGTTCTCGAATGATCAGGAAGCTGCGCGTCAAGTTCATTCTCATCAATATGCTGTCGGTATTTCTGGTGCTTGCGGCGGTCTTCGGCGTGTTGCTTTTCTCCTCGGCGAAACGGCTTTCCGACGGCAGCAATGCCGCGCTGATGATGGCCCTTTCCCGTGAAAACGACTCAGAACAGTTTCCATGGGAAATCGGCGGTAAAAAAGATCAAACGGAACCGCTCAACCCCGGAAGCGGTCGGATAAAAGACGAATTCTCTTTTGTCCTTACTTTTACGGTAAAGGTCGATTCCGAGGATAAAATCCTCGCTACATATGGCTACGGTGCCGCGCCCGTCATCAGTGATGATGTACTGCAATCCGCCGTAGAAACCGCGCTTTCCGACCCGGACGGAAAAGGCGCAATCGCAAATCTGCACTTGCGTTATCAGGTCAAAAAGGGCCTTGACAATACCAAAATCGTTTTTGCCGACACAACCGGCGAGCGCCTTTATATGAATAACCTCATCCTCATCTCGCTGGAAGTCGGCATTCCGGCGCTTGCGGTCTTCTTTCTGCTCGCCTATCTGCTCTCGGGGCTTGCACTCAAACCGGCTAAAGCGGCATGGCAGCAGCAGCAGCGGTTTATCGCCGATGCCTCGCACGAATTAAAGACGCCACTGACGGTGATTTTGGCCAATACCGACATCCTGCTCTCACATCCCGAAGCAACGATTCAAAACCAGCAGAGATGGATCGAGAATACCAAAACCGAGGGCGAGCGGATGAAAAAACTCGCCGACAACCTGTTGTTTTTAGCCAAAACCGACGCTGCGGAACACACCGAATCTAAACCTACTCCGCATGTTCCCGTAAACCTCAGCGACATCGCATGGAGTGCGTTGCTGCCGTTTGAATCGGTGGCGTTCGAACAGGGTGTTCAATTGAACAGCGATATCAAACCCGGCGTGACGGTGTACGGAAACGCCGATCAACTCAGCCGTCTGATTGTCATCCTGCTTGACAACGCTTGCAAATACAG
This sequence comes from Oscillospiraceae bacterium, assembly GCA_035353335.1. Lineage (NCBI taxonomy): Bacteria > Bacillati > Bacillota > Clostridia > Eubacteriales > Oscillospiraceae > Oscillospiraceae bacterium. Next base: position 8,211 of record DAOPZJ010000003.1, read on the forward strand.
CGGCAAAAACGGAAGCGTGACTCTGACACTTTCAAAAGAGCAGGGCAGGGCCAAATTCTCGGTGCACAATACCGGAAGCCCGATTGACAAAGCCGATCTGCCTTATATCTTCGATCGTTTCTATCGTGCGGACAAATCCCGGGCACAGACGAGCGGGGGCCACGGGCTCGGCCTCTCAATCGCTAAATCCATTGTCGACGCCCATAACGGAAAACTTTCGGTCACAAGCAGCGCCGAACACGGCACGACCTTCACCGCCGAATTCACAGCTAAATGAAAGGAATATAAATTAAGATGATAAAAAAGAGAGGTATCGTGCTCCTGATCGACGAGATCGACGATGTCTGGATGCAATTATGCAAGCAAGCGGAGTTCAATGTTCTGGGCGTTCACGAGGTCATCATGGAGAAACCCAACAGTGTCCAGAAAGTATTAAACCGTTTGGAAGAAAAACCGGTTCGGGAACAACTTGCCCGTTTTGAAAAAGCGGGAATCGAAGTCGAATTCGAACTGCATGCCGTCGAATGGCTGCTTCCTCGTTCCCTCTTTTCGGCTCAGCCCGAATTGTTCCGTCAAAATAACGAGGGGGAACGGGTTGCCGAAAACAACTGCTGCGTATCCAACCCGGTCTCGCTCGAACTCCTCTCGGAACGGGCACGTGTACTGGCAAAACTGTTAAATCAAACCGGGCATAACCACTATTATTGGATGGACGACGCGGAAAACGCGACTTGCCGGTGCGACGAATGCCGCTGCCTCTCAGGCGCGGATCAAAACATGAAGATGATGAACGCCATCGCCGAAGGGCTGACTTCCGCTGACAAAAACGCAAAGGCGGCTTATCTGGCTTATGCGGACGCGCTGACGGTACCGAATATTAAACCGCATCCGTCGCTCTTTCTCGAATTTGCCCCGATTTTCCGAAACCATTTTGAACCGATCACATCCGGTGATCCGAAGAACACGAAATACCGCGAACTGCTGACGGCGCTTTTAAAGATCTTCAACCCGGAAAACGCCCATATCCTCGAATATTGGCTGGACAACGCTTTTTTTTCGCAGTATAAAAAGCCTCCGGTCAAGGTTCCCTTCGACCGAAAAGTCACCCAATCGGACGTTGCTTTCTACCGCTCGCTCGGCATCGATTTCATCACCTGCTTCGGCTCCTATCTCGGAGACGACTATCGGATTCAGCATGGACTGCCGCCGATTTCCGAATATGGCGAAATCTTGAAAAACCAGCGGTAATTGAACACCAAATTTCGCTTCGCCACTTGCAAAAAATCTCGGGGTGTATTAAAATAGACGGGTATTACGACTTGGAGGTCTGAAAATGTCAAAAATGAAGCATATTATTGCATTATTGCTGGTGCTTGTGATGTCCGCCGCCGCCTTATCCGCCTGCGGCCGGGATACCAAACCGATTGTCACGATCAAGGGACAGGCCTTCAGCGTCGAACAGTTCCTGATGTTCCAGCTGGACGCTTACAATACAATGGCAAATAAAATGAGCTACACCTTCAACCAGCAGAAGGACGACGGCACTTATCTGACTGTTAAAGAACAGATGGCGCTGTATAACAACATCGACGGCAACCGTGTCGACGTCTGGATCAGCGCGACGACACTCGAGGAACTGCGAAAGGTCGTCTATTATGACAAGGCGCTTGCCGACGCCGGCATCACAGTCTCGCAAGAGGAAATTGACAAGGCAAAAGAGCAGGCAAAGGCCATCTACGATTATTACGAGGCCTATTATAACGGCTACTACACCCGCAACGGCATCAACGAATCATCCGTTGAATTTTGGCTGATTAACAGTTTAAAAGAAAACAAACTGTTTAAGAGCATTTATGACACCGACGGAACCCAGGCGGTTCCCGAAGAAAGCATCAAAGCCCACTTCGGCGAGATGTATGCCAGCGCTAAGATCATGAAAGTCCCCTATTATAATGAAAAAAGCGGCGTGGTTCTGACTGACGAACAAGTTGCCAACATCGAAACCTTCTGCCAGACTGCGGTCGAAAAGCTCAATAACGGCCAAATCGACATCGATACGCTGTATTATAATTTCCTGCTCGCCAACAGTTTGATCAAAGAAGGCGATAAAGTGGATCCGATCGCGCCGGTTCTGTTCGATTTGAGCAACAATGACTATACCACCGATATGATCACCGCTTACAAAGCGCTCCAAATCGGCAAGGCGGGATATACCAAAGATACCGATAAAGGTTATTTCTTCATCTATTTGAAAGGCGACCCGCTGACCGACGATGCCTCGAATTATTCCAATTACCGCGACGCCGTTCTGCGCGACCTCAAAGACACCGAATTCCAAAATAACATCATGACCATCACCGGAGACTACGATATCGAGATGAGCAAATATCTGATGAATAAATATCTGCCGGAAAATATCCAAAAGCAGACCGAGGACTGATATTTTCCTTCCGCCGGCAAATACTAACCACGTATTTTTGCGCAGCGGAGGCAGCTATGGAGATTATCTGTACCGAAAACATCTATAAGGTTTACAACAAAGGGCGAAATGAAGTCAAAGCACTTGACGGCGTTTCGCTTTCTGTTATAAAGGGGGAATTTGTGGCGGTGATGGGCCGCTCGGGTTCCGGAAAGTCAACGCTTCTCAATATTCTCGGCTGCCTCGACGTCCCGACCGGGGGACAATATTTTCTGTTCGGAAAACTTTCCGACCGTTATGACGAAAAGGAGCTCTCGGGCATCCGCAACCACCGTATCGGTTTTGTGTTCCAAAGTTATAATCTCATTCCGTCTCTCTCTGCGGCCGAAAACGTTGAGCTCCCGCTGTTGTACCGAGGCGTCGAGCGCGGAGAACGCCGCCGCCTCGCCCTCGAAGCCCTTGAAAAAGTCGGTCTTTCCGAGCGGAGCGAACATCGGCCTTCCAAAATGTCCGGCGGGCAGCAGCAGCGGACTGCGATCGCGCGGGCAATCGCCGCAGACCCGGATATCCTGCTCGCCGACGAGCCGACCGGAAATCTCGGCCGCACCTCGGGCGAGGGCGTCATGAATTTACTGACCCTCTTGAACAAAAACGGTAAGACAGTTATAATGATTACGCACGATCCTTTGGTCGCGGCATATGCAAGCCGGGTTGTGACCATCAGCGACGGCAAAATCGCATCCGATGAGAGGAGCGCCTATGAAGCAGGTTGAAATTTTCACTGACGGCGCATGCCTCGGCAATCCGGGCCCGGGCGGTTATGGCATCATCCTGAAATATAAGGGTACCGAGAAAGAACTATCGGGCGGCGAGCCGGAAACGACCAATAACCGCATGGAACTGACCGCCGCAATTGTCGCGCTCGAGGCGCTTAAAACACCTTGCGAAATCAAACTTTTCAGCGATTCTCAGTATCTGATCAACGCCTTTGAACTCGGCTGGCTTGAAAAGTGGAAGACAAGCGGTTGGAAACGCGCCGGAAACGAAGTCGTTAAGAACGCCGACCTTTGGCAGCGGCTCTCGGAGCTCACCGCGTTACATAAAGTCGAATTTATCTGGGTACGCGGCCACGACGGCCACCCCGAAAACGAGCGCTGCGACCGTCTGGCAGCCGGTTTTGCACAAAAACTTTCTGCGGAAACAAGATCGTAATACTGTAGGGGCGACTGCGTTCGCCCGCTCAAATACATAAACTAAATTGAAAGAACGGTCTTTACATGAACAAGAAAAAAACCCTCTCGCTCCTTCTCTGTGCTGCTTTGATTACAACCCTCTTCGGCTGTGCGAAACCCTCCGTTGAAAACACCGCTGTGCGCATCGCCTTTTTCCCGAACATCACCCATGCGCAGGGGCTGATCGGCTCCGCAAAAGACAGCTCCGGTTCCAGCCGCTTTGAGCAAGCGCTCAAGGGCTGTACCGTGGAATATAAATCTTTTAATGCCGGACCCGCCGAGATTGAGGCGATATTCGCCGGCGAAGTAGACATCGGTTATATCGGGCCGGTTCCGGCCATCAACGGCTTTGTCCGTTCAGGCGGCGATGTGGTCATCATCTCGGGCGCGGCAAACGGCGGCGCGGTTTTAGTGGCACGTGCCGATGCAAATATCACTTCCGTGGCGGACCTTGCGGGCAAGAAAGTGGCGGTTCCGCAGCTCGGGAACACCCAGCATCTCTCGTTGCTGCAGCTGCTCTCGGAAAACGGCCTTGCAACGACGTCTGCGGGCGGTACGGTCGATCTTTATGCAATTGAAAACTCCGAAATCAAATCGATGATGCAGAGCGGCGGAATCGATGCGGCACTGGTTCCCGAGCCCTGGGGCACCCGCCTGATCAACGAAGTCGGCGCGAAGCTCATTTTGGATTATAATCAAATCTGGCTAAACGGCAATTATTCGACGGCGGTGGTCATTGCCAACAAAGACTTTTTGACCGCGCACCCCGATCTCGTCGAAAAATTCCTTCAGGCGCATGCCGATATCACGAAATACATCAACCAAAACTCCGCTGAAGCGATGGCAACCGCCAATGCCCGCATCCAAGAGCTGACGGGGACCGCGCTTAAACCGGAAATCCTGACCGAAGCGGTTTCGCGCCTTGTTTTCACCAACGATCCGGCGCGCGAGTCGGTAGAGGCGTTCATCGACCTGTCAATCACTCAGGGCTTTATCGATGCCTGCGACAACCGTGACGCATTGTTTTCGCTGGATATGATCAATAAAATCAATACGGAGTCCTCGAAATGAACATCACCGTCGAAGCCCTCTCCAAGGTCTTTCATAACCCCGATAAAGAGGTTTTGAAAGACATCGATCTGGAGATCGCCGAAGGCGAATTCCTTTGTCTGCTGGGCCCGTCGGGCTGCGGCAAATCGACACTGTTGAATATCATCGCGGGACTCGACAAGCCAACATCGGGCAGTGTTAAATTCGGCGGAGAACCGATTACCGCCCCGGGCCCCGACCGCGTCATGATCTTTCAGGAATCAGCTTTGTTCCCGTGGCTTTCGGTTGCAGACAATGTCAAATTCGGGATGAAACTTGCCAAAGTCCCCGATAAAGAGGCCGAGGAACGGGCGATGGCCTACTTGCAAAAAGTCAATCTGGCTTCCTTCCGCGACTATAAAATCAGCCAGCTTTCGGGCGGCATGAAACAGCGTGTCGCCATCGCAAGGGCGCTTTCGCTCGATTCCAAAGCTCTGTTGATGGACGAGCCGTTTGCCGCATTGGATAAGCAGACGAAAAACCTTTTGCGAGACGAACTCGAATGCCTTTGGCTGTCCGAGAAGCGGACCGTCGTCTATGTGACCCACAGCGTTGAGGAAGCGCTTTTCTTCGGCGACCGCGTCGTGATGATGAGCGCCGATCCGGGTGTGATCAAAAGCATTTTCAAAATCGATTTCCCGCGCCCGCGCCAAATCGACGCACCTGAGTTTGTCAAACTGCGCCATGATATTCTGGCCGATCTCAGAGTGGAGGTGGAGCGCTATGAAAAATAACACCCTGCTCAAGGCTCTGAAGCTATTCGGCCTGTTGGTATTGCTCGTCGCAGTCTGGCAGCTGCTCTATTTCATCATGGTGGAAAGAGCGGCTGTTTGGAAGCCGTATGTCTTCCCCTCGCCGCTCGGCGTTCTTTCATCTTTTTCAAAGTTGATTAAAAACGGAACATTACTCGCGGGCATCGGCCAGACCATGCGCCGTATCGGGATCGGTTACGGTATCTCGATTTTGATCGGCGTGCTGCTCGGAATGCTTTTGGCACGTTTTAAAGCGCTTTCGGAATTGTTTAAACCGCTCGTATTGGGCATTCAGACATTGCCTTCCATCTGTTGGGTCCCGTTTGCGATTTTATGGTACGGCCTCGCCGAGAGCGCAACGATTTTTATTGTGGTGATCGGCTCTGCGTTCAGTATCTGCATCGCGGTTGAGACCGGCATCCGGGATATTAATCCGATTTATATCCGTGCCGCCAAAACGATGGGCGCAAAAGGCATTGCGCTTTATACCAAAGTCATATTACCCGCCAGTGTTCCGTCGCTCGTCGGTGCGCTCAAACAGGGCTGGTCTTTCGCCTGGCGCGCGCTGATGACCGGTGAAATGATGATATCATCGCGTGGCATCGGACTGATGCTCTCTCAGGCTCGTGAGATCGGAGGCATCAACGAAGTCACCGCGGTTATGCTGGTAATCGTCTTTATCAGTATCCTCGTCGACAAACTTATTTTCGGCCTCATCGAAAAGCGTGCTCTCAAGTGGGCGGCATGATGGCGCATTCAAAGCGTCGTAAAATCGTTGACCGTTCGTTAAATGACTCACGTTTCAAGCCCTCATTCCCCTCTGTGGAGGGGTGGCCCGCAGGCCGGGGTGGTTTCGGCATAAGCCAGGACTAACACAGGTACGTCCTATATCGTAATCGGCTGTATAGCCGATTTTTCTTTTTAAATTTTTTCATTTTGCCTATTGACAAACTCATACTACTGAATATAATATAGTAGTAAACAACGGGTACTTCCTTGTTTGCAAAGGAGGATGTCTATTGAATTCCCAATACAAAAAAGGCGTACTGGAGCTGTGTGTGCTGGCACTGCTCGAAAAGGGCGACTGCTACGGCTATGACATCTCGGAGCGTCTCTCGTCGCGCATCGACATTGCCGACGGCACGGTATACCCGATTCTGCGCAAACTCAAAAGCGACGGGCTGGTCGATACCTATCTACAGGAGGAAAGCGGCGGCCCGCCCCGAAAATACTATTCATTGACCAACCTCGGGCGCGAGACCTACGAAGCCGACCGCGCCGAATACCTCAAATTCGCCGATGCAATCAAGACATTATTGGGAGGAGAAGTTTGAAAAATGAAATTTATCAAACTCCGGAGTTTGATCCATTTGCCAAAGGTCATGGACCAAACATCCTAAAATCATATGAAGAAAGGATCATTTCAATGACGCGCAATGAATATTTGACCACACTCGAAGCCGAGCTCAGGAAAAAACATATCGCCGACACCGCCGATATTGTCGAAGAATACGAACAGCACTTCGCCTTCAAACTCGCCGACGGTTTTTCGGAAGAAGAAATTGCCGCAAAACTCGGCGCACCCGAAGCCATTGCCTCTCAGTTCGAAGCCGTTAAAACTGCTGCCTCTGATAAAACAAGCAAAAAAGGCGGCGGCATTTGGGCCAAAATCGGCATGGCGACTTTAATTCCGTTTGAGTGGATCGGTTTTATCCTGCTGTTTTGCTGGACGGTTGTACTCGGTGCGCTTGGGCTCGCATCTGCTGCAATCGGCATCTGCCTGATCGCTCAAATCAGCGCTTTCATGCAGTTCGCAGCGCTGCAAATGCCCTATCTGAGCGCGCTGATTCTCGGTTTGACCCTGTTTGCGCTCGCCATCGCATTCGGCGCGGGATGCTGCTACTTTTTCGCTTTCTTAAAGCAGCTTGTCCGTGCCGATCTCCGCTGGCATAAAAATGTCGTCTCCGGCGCGGCTCTCCCGCCGCTTCCGACCGCTCCGCAATTAAAAAACAAATCCGGCAGAGCACTGCGCAGAACGTTTTTAATCTCGACTGCCGTCTTCGGAATTTTGTTCGTGCTGGGCTTCGTGATCTCTTCCGTTCAAGCGGGTCATTTCGGCTTCTGGCACGCCTGGAACTGGTTCGTAAAATAGTTTTGAACTCATTATCGCAGGAGAGGAGATAACTTTTAAAATGAAAACCGTCATCATTACCGGTGCCACTTCAGGCATCGGCTTAGAAACCGTACGCCTTTTGACCAATCGGGGCTATCGCGTGCTCGGCGTCGGACACAGCGGGAAAAACTGCTTCCGCGCAGAACAGGAGCTGCTTACCGTAAATCCAAACGCTCAAATTGCCTTTTACAGTGCCGATTTAATGCAGCAACGTCAAGTGTTGCGCGTCGTTGAGGAACTCTCAGTCGAGCTTGATAAAACCGGTGGCGAACTGCACGCACTCATCAACAATGCGGGCGCGGTGCGCAGTTGGTATACCACCACCGAGGAGGGCTACGAACAGCAGTTCGCCCTCAACCATCTCGCGGGCTTTTTGCTGACCGCAAAATTGCTGCCTTATCTGCAAAAAGGGAAGGGGAGGGTCATCATGACCGGCAGCGGTTCCCATAAGGGCATCAAAATACATTGGGACGATGTGATGCTGCGCCGCGGATATAACCCCCTGACCGCTTATAAACAATCAAAACTCTGCAACATCCTTTTCGCCAAAGGGCTCAGCGACCGAAATCTCGGAATCCATTCCTACACGGTCGATCCGGGGCTTGTTAAGACCGACATCGGCAATAAGCAGACCGGCGGTTTCGTCAATCTGATTTGGTCGATGCGCAAGCGAAGCGGTGTGACACCCGAAATCCCCGCAAAGACCTACTTATATCTCTGCGAGCAGGACCCCGCTCCGACCGGATTATATTATCATTACAAACTGTCACGGCGCCCGCCGATTTGCGAAATTCCTTACAGCAAACAGGTGACAAGCGAAAACGCCACCCGACTCTTCACCCTCAGCGAGAAGCTCTGCGGAATAGAATTTGAAACAACTTTATCCGAAAGGAAGGCCGTATCATGAACGCATTTATCACCGGAGCGGCGGGCGGGCTCGGAAGAGCCATGGCCGTCGAATGTGCCCAGCGCGGCTATCACCTGTTTTTAACCGACGTCAACCCGGCCGGATTAATTCATCTTCAGCAGGGGCTCGAACGCCGGTTCGGCGTCACGGTTGCGGTTCGCACCTGCGACCTCACCGATTCCGCCGACGTCGACAGTATGTTATCTGTCATCGATCAAAACAGCTTAAAATTCGAGCTGCTTTTAAACATCGCCGGATTGGATTTCGAGGGCGGTTTTCTGGAGCGCGAGCGCGAAAAGCTCGTCAAAATCGTTACGCTGAACAACGCCGCCACCCTCCGCATCACCCATGCGATTCTCGAACGCCGCCGCGAAAACCGACGTTTCACCGCGGTTTTCGTATCGAGTTTGGCCTCGATGTTCCCGATGCCGCTCAAGGCGACTTACGCCGCGTCCAAACGGTTTCTGCTCGATTTTGCCTGCGCGCTGCGCCAAGAACTCAAAGGCCGAAACACAAATGTGCTGGCGCTATGCCCGGGCGGGTTGGTCACCACAGAATCGGCGATGGAGGGCATTGCCGCGCAGGGTTTTTGGGGCAACGCTACCACGAATCCGATCGAGACCGTCGCCCGAAAAACCCTCGACCGCGCATTCACGGGCAAAGCTCTTTATATCCCCGGCTTACTCAACCGCACACTCTCCTTTTTCGGCAAACTCCTCCCGCGCACTGTTGTCGCCAAAGCGGTCTATTCCCGCTGGCACAAAGCGCAGAGCCAACGCGAAACGTTATAATTAAACCTTTACACTCGGAGTATAGTAAAGCCACTTAGAAATCCAATAGTATGACATGTAAGTTAAATAATACACTCCAATGTAGAGAAAGGTCTTGACCTTTCCGCCTTGAGTTATTGCTGCAAGCATAATAAATAAAAAATATCAGTGACAATTCCTGCGATTTTCCGTCGGTATTTTTACTTTACATTTTACTTTATAAACTTTACACTAATCAAAGCTCAAACAAATTTAAGTCCCGGTAAACCTCGTCCCAATCCTTATAATCAGCCGCAAGCACGGTGATTGTGCCGTCTTTTCCGCACGCCGATATCGCATTCGCATACCCCGAACCGGCAATCGGCAGCCTCATGTTGAAAAACTGCCCGAATCCGTCTTTTGCCGGCGCTGACAGCAAAACCATCGGCCCGTCAAATTGCTTTGCGGTTTCTGCTGTATCTCCCGCGCAAACGCTGTTTGAATAATTAAACGCTGGCTTCACGGCAGGAATATTTTTTATCAATTCGAAGAACTCGGCAGTCTCGGTCAAAACCGGTCGGTTCTGCGCATACACGGTAATGCCGTATTCCTGTGCTATCTCTCCAATCTGCGCAAAAGCATCGACAAAACTCTGTTTGGCCTTGTCAATGCTGAAACTGCATTCGGCGTTTCGATGCATCTGTACCAAAATCCCTTCACAGCGGTATTTTGCCGCTTTTTCGAGCACATTTTGAATATAACCCATCGACTCCGCTTTACGCTCGGGTAAATTATCTAGCAGCGAAAGCACCGGGTAGTGGTCGAGCGCCGCCGAAAAGTCCACGAGCACGCGCACGTTTTTCCGGTTCAGATACTCCGCTTCCCGCTCTGCTTCCCCGGCCTCGAGCCGATGCAGATACTCCGCCGGGATCATAATTCCTTTTAAATGATGCTGAAGCGTCGGATGATCCAGCACAAACTCTTTCACGCTGCCCGAAAATCCCGCAATCGAAAGATAGAGATTGTTTTGATTCGCTTTTGGAACGCTCTCGGCTTTGAGAGTAAGCGGTTTTTCAAACCGCACTTCAAAAATCTTGGTATCGCCGCATTTTAATAAAAATCCGTCCGTTTTTTCAACTTCTTTCCCGTCTTCGCTATTGAACGGGAAAAACTGCTGATCCCCGGGAATTCCGTCCTCAATCAACAGCTCGTGCACCGAGGAAATGCCGTATTCACTCTCAATTTGAAATTTCCGGTCGGAAAAACTGCTGTTCGAAACATAAATCATCAGAGTCTTTTCATCTTTGACGGCGGCGCAGTATTGCAGATTACGGTTGTTCGGGCGCGCTATATACAGCCGATCAAAGACATCGCCCAAATACACTTTGACAAATCCGGAGAAGTCAATCGGCCTGCAAATGTTTTTGTTCGGCTCGTTTTCCGCCGAATACCCGCCGTTGTCAATAAGCCCGTCAGACAGCGCAAATACCGTGACCGAACCGTCCCCAAATTTGTTTTTCAACACAAGCGGCATTCCATTTTTATCAGAAACGGAAACCACCGTCCCCGCAAGCGGTTTCACCTCATAAACAATGCTCTTTTCGTAATAATTACCCTTGTTATAACAAACCGTATACACTTTTTCCGCTTTTGCCCCCAATTCCTCAACCCCGAAAAATTGCGCGGCATCGGCATCGTATTGTTTTATCTTCACAATGGCGTCGTTAAGCATGTCGGCAAAAAGAATCAAATTCCCGCCGTTTTGCACATACCGCTTTAAAATGTCGTAAAACTCTAAGGTCAGTTCCGTGCCGTTTGTGACGAGCGCCGTTTGATACTGCGACAAAATCTCATATCGCACATCATTTAACAGCACATCGGCGATCTCTCCGTAGGGGGTCGGGGTCAAAAAGCCGCTCTCGTCGCGGAAAAAGCCCGCGTTTTCATAACCCGGACAGAACATCGAAAACAACCCGTGCAGCTGATAATCCCCGTTGCGGTAGGGCAGGTTGCCCCATACCTTGTAGATGTCCTTGGAATATAAATGTCTCGGCGGATTCCACCCCGCAAAAAAGTCGGAGACAATCGCCAACGGCGTATAAAGTGTGCCGGGACGCCCGTGTTTTCGCACGAATTCGCCGCAGTATTGCTGGATTTTCCCCACCGGCGTCAATGCACAGACCGATTTGTCTTTGTCCATCTGCACTTCTTCGTTCCGAATCCGTTTTTCTACGCTGTCTCCCATAATCCAGCCGTTTTCGAAGCCCAGAATCTCGCAGCCGTATAAATAATGGCTGTAAATCAATCGCCGCAATAGCGACAAACTGGTGCCGCAGTCCTCGCCCCACTCATACCCGTCTTTTCCGCTCGATTCATAGCATTTATATCCCCAACGATTCCAAATCGAGGCGTTTCCGAACATCAGCAGCCCGTATTGCTTTGCCGCGCCCCGGATAAACGAAAACCACATAGAGCTGTTAGGGAGCGCCTGCGCAGTCTCGGCCCCGAGCATAATGGTGTTGCCCTCTTTGGCAAAGTAGTGTAAAAAGGGCAGGGAGGACAACGTGACCATATGGTTTTTCATTGCGTTTCCGAGCTTTTCAAAGTGCGCTTGAAAGCTCCGGTACTGCGCTTTATGCGAATCTGCTACGGGCGACGCAAATTTCGCATAACCGCCGATATACCGTCCGTCCTGTTCTCCGTTGTCAAACCCGAGAAAATGGTCGTCCAACTTTTGCAGCGCCTCATGCGCCTTTTGGGGAACCGCATATTCGCCCCAAATCACATCCTCCTGCGGTTGGCTTCCGGGTACATACCCCCAAAAGTCGAACATATAGAGACCACGTTTTTGAACTTCATCAACAAGCACTCCGAAATTTTCAGCAAACAGCGTTTTATACACCGGCCATAAAACATTTCCGAGCAGGAAGGTCTTGGTATAAAGTTCAATCTCGCCTTTGATGTCGGTGAGCATTTTGGTTTTGTTATCTTCGGAGAACACCCGCAGGGATGTGAATTGAATCTCGTTGTTCAGCGCTTCGCGCGTGACCGCTTTTGCGTACCGTTCTTGATAATCGGGATACTTCTCCGGTTTCACCGGATACGCGTAGATTTTTTGGCTCACTTTATTCTCCTCCGTTTTTAAAGTTAACAACGATAATTAAAAAACGGCGGGATGTGGGCATCCCGCCCTACAACAGGAATTATCTTTTTCGCTCTATGTTTTCAATAACCTCTTGTGCCAACACCTTAAATTCCACCAAATCCTTTGCCGTCACCGCGCGTTTGCGAAAGGCCGCCGCGCCCTGCACGCCTTTGATATACCACGCGGCGTGCTTGCGGCAGTCCAAAATCCCGCGCTTTTCGCCCCTGCGTTCACAGGTCATCTCGCACTGCCTTATCATCGTTTCCATACGTTCTTCGACGGTGGGTTCGGGGCATCCCGAGGCGATTTCCGCAAAAATAAACGGGTTGCCCAACGCCCCTCTTGCCACCATGATGAGCTCGCATCCGGCGGCTTTTTTCATTTCTTCAGCGTCTTTTGCACTCATAATCCCGCCGTTCGCAATCACGGGAATTTTTAACCTCTCCCGAACCTGCCGAATGATCTCACGGTCGGCTTCTCCGGCATATCCTTGCGCTTTGGTCCGCCCGTGTACCGCCACCGCCGCCGCGCCGTTATCTTGTGCGATCAAAGCGATCTCAACCGCGTTAACGATGTTATTATCCCAGCCCTTACGGATTTTAACGCTGATCGGCAAGTCAACCGCCGTTGTCACAGCTTTGATAATTTCCCCCGCCAGTTCCGGACTCTTCATCAGCGCCGACCCGCAGCCGTTTCCGGCCACTTTCGGCACCGGACAGCCCATGTTGATGTCGATAAAATCCGGATCATATTCCGCCGCAAACATTGCCGCCCTTGCCATGATCTCCGGCTCGCTGCCGAATAGCTGAATCCCGCAAGGCCGTTCGCCTTCGGTGAAACTCATCAGTTCGCGGCTCTTTTTATCCTGAAAGCATAATGCTTTAGCGCTGATCATTTCGGTCACGGTAAACACCGCGCCGTAACTTCTGCAAATCTCGCGGAACGCGGAATCGGCCACGCCGGCCATCGGAGCCAGCGCAGCGCCTTTTATCTTGTTGAAATCGAAATTTGATTTGCTCATATTGTAAACTTCCGATACTCATCGAGCATCTCGTCATACTGCATCATAAAGTCCGAAAACCCCGGAAGCTCCTCTAAAATCACAAACGCCTCTTTTACCGAATGTATAAATTCCGGGTCAATATACTCTACGCCATGCAAAATCAACGGGCAAATATAGGTTGCTCTCGGATCGGGCTGAGCCACTATGGTCTCGTTTTTGAACACCGGCACAAACGGATAAATACGGCAGGCCAGCGGACGCCATTCGCGCTTGCACCGCCCCTTGCAAACCGCTGTATCAAACCCGTCTTTCTGCGAAAACGTCAGAGACCGCTGCCCGATTAAAAATTCCTTTTCGTAAGGAAATAAAATCATTCCATCTTCGTCATTGCCCTTGCAGCATCTCTTTTTACAGAGTTCTCCGCAGTCGGCTTTGATCGGCGTTAACTTGTCAAGAAGGGCGTACGCCCGCTCCCAAATCTCCGAATAATCCGTCATAGAGTTTTCTTCACGGCGATCAAAAACATCGCCTTTTTGCCCTCGGCGGCAAACATCTTCTCGTGTTCCGTTTCTATATTATTCGGGTAATCGCTGTTCGACAAATCGGTGGTCAGGTACACAATCTCAAATCCGCTCTCGGTGAAATACCCGAGCGATTCTTCAAATAGTTCCTCGTCGTCAGTTTTAAAAAACACTTTTCCCCCATCACACAGAAAATCGCAGTATTTTATCAGCTGCTTTTTATGAGTCAGGCGTTTTTTCTTATGTTTCGGGCGGTTCCACGGGTTGCAGAAGTTGATGTAAATGCGTTCAATCATATCCTCCGGGGCGAGCATCCGCTCAATCAGCCCGATCTCCTGCGACATGATCTTGACATTGTCAATCGGCCTCCCGGCTTCGGCAAACAAACGCTCGATCGTGCGTTTGGCAACGACCAGCACCTCGCTTTTAATATCTACGGCAATCAGGTTGCTTTCCGGGTTTTGCAAAGCCAGTCGGGCCGCGAATCCGCCCTTGCCGCAGCCGAGTTCGAGCCAAAGCGGCTGTTCTTTTTCAAACGCCGCTTTCCAGTTCCCACGCCAGAGCCCCGGCGCGTCAATATGATGTACCCACGCCGCAAGTTCGGGTCTGGCGTAGGGCTTTCGTCGCATGCGCACAATATATCTTCCTTTACACTATAATAATATAAAAACAACGAGAAGCACTCTGCGCATGCGTGATGCGTATCGCATGCGATTATATTCCTTTACTTGAAATTTATTTAAGCCAATAACAGGGATTTCCGCGAATTCGCTTTATACGTAATCTTATCTCTCGTGAGTATATTTAAATCCGTTTATAAAGTTCCTGATATTGCTTTGCCGACTTCCCCCATGAGTTGTCGCAGGACGCGGTGTATTTGCGCAGCTGATTCCAGTTCTTTTTATCGGCGTAGAGCTTCAGCGCGTCATCGAGCGTATTCAGCAACTCGTCTCCGTGGTACCGGCCCATCACAAAACCGTTTCCGCTGCCGAGGCGGCAGTCGGTGACGGTGTCTTTCAGTCCGCCGACCGGGTTGACAATCGGCACGCATGCATACCGCATCGCGATCATCTGTGAGAGCCCGCACGGCTCGGTTGCCGACGGCATTAAAAACAGATCTGAACCTGCGTAGATTTTTCTTGCAAGCGACCCGTTGAACCCGAAGTATACCCCGACTCTGCCCGGATATTTGACGCGCATCCGCTCAAAGAAATCGGTGTAGCTCTGTTCGCCCGACCCGAGCAGCACAAAGCGGACGTCCCGTTCCATCATCCGCTCGAAGACCTCGCAGACCACATCAAGCCCCTTGAGTCCCACGAGCCGTGTGACCATTGCTATAATCGGGGTCTCAGGTTTCTCTTCAAGGCCGAATTCGATTTCAAGCGCGGCCTTGTCATAAGTTTTCCCGCGCAGATTTTCGGCGGTGAAGTTGGATTTGATTTCAGCGTCGGTCTCGGGGTCATAAAATTCATAGTCGATGCCGTTGACGATGCCGAATAGTTTGCCCGCATTGCTGCGCATGATATTATCGAGTCCGTAAGCAAATTGCGGTGTCTGAATCTCCTCCGCATAAGTCGGGCTGACCGTGGTCAGCGCGCTGCAGCAGACGATGCCGCCCTTCATAAAGTTTAACTGCCCGTTGAATTCGAGAATCGGCAGCATGCGCTCGTCCATTCCTAACAAATCGCCGAGGTGATAGGGGTTGCATAACCCCTGATAATTGATGTTATGGATTGTGAACACAATACGCACCCGGTCAAACAGCGGAGTATCCCGGTACATAGCGTTGATGTAGACCGGGATCAGAGCGGTATGCCAGTCGTTGACGTGTATCACCTGTACCCGAAGTTCGAGGTTCAGCAGCATACAGATCACGGCTTTGGAAAAAAACGCGAACCGCTCGCCGTCATCGTCGTAGCCATAGGGCCTGTCCCGCTTAAAATAATATTCATTGTCGATAAAGTAATAATCGACTCCGTCTTTTTGCAGTAAAAAGATCCCGCAGTATTGGCTGCGCCAGGCGAGCTTGACGTTGAAGTTCATTAAAAAGGTCATCTGATCCCGCCAGGCCTGTCCGATCATGCCGTATAACGGTGAAACGACCGAGACGCTCTCACCCAATTTCACAAGTTCTTTCGGCAGTGAGCCGGCCACATCTCCGAGTCCGCCCGACTGGGAAAACGGAGCGACCTCCGAAGCGGCATAAAGTATATTCATGATGCACTCCTTTCGCACATGGATCGGTTTATCATCGTGTAGGGGTCGGCATCCCTGACGCCCCGTTAATATGCGAACTTGGGGACGGTTGCCCGCCGGGTCGTCAAGGATGCCGACCCCTACAACGCACCGTCACACAACTCCGTTCTTCGGCACAAACAGCGGATTCTCCGCGCATCCGACCAAAACGCGCCCGTCGGTGATAAAAGCGTTTTTATCGGTGATGATGCCCGTGATATCCGCGCCGTCTCCGACTGTACAGCCCTGCATCAGAATACAGTCCTTAACTTTCGCGTTTTTGCCGACCGTGACACCCCGGAACAGAATCGAATCACTGACCGAGCCCTCGATCCGGCAGCCGTCGGCGACCATCGTGTTCGAAACCTCGGCGGCGAGCCCGTAACTCGCGGGCATCTCGTCACGCACTTTGGTGTAGACGGGTTGATTGTTGAACAGTTCATCGCGCACCTGCTTTTTTAAGAGCGCCATATTCGCGTCGTAAAATTCCCTCATGGAGCCGATGCGCAGCGCGGTTCCCGGAACTTCATAAGCGTGAAGTTTGATCTCGCCGATCACTTTTTGCTGTAAAATTTCGCGCTCAAAGTGTGAGATGCCGCGCCCCTGCGTTTTGTCGATCAGCCAAATCAAAAATTTCTTGCTCATAAACATCACGTTGAGTCCGCAGTTATATTCGCCCTCTGTGTTGGGATCGAGCCTGATGCCCGTAATCCCGCCGTTTTTATCAAGATCATAGGTCACCGTATCAAACAATCCATCACCGGAAAGGTACATCTTCCGGCAGCAGCAGGTAATGTCCGCGCCGCTCTCCATATGTTTTTCCGCCAGCCTGCGAATATCCACATTGAAGACAAAATTGCAGTCGCTCAGCACAAACCAATCCACCGGCGCATGAAGAATAAAATCGCGGGCGGAAATCATGGCCTCGACCCTGCCGCGGTACATACCGGAACTCGCGAGCGCGTAAGGCGGGATGATAACAAGCCCGCTGCGTTTGCGCGAAAGGTCCCAGTCGCGGCCGCTGCGCAGGTGGTCCATCAGCGATTTATAATTGCTTTTGGTGATCACGCCGACGGCGGTGATATCTGCGTTGACCATACTGGAGAGAGGGAAATCGATCAGCCGGTATCTGCCTCCGAACGGAATTGAGCCGCAGCTTCGCATAGCGGTCAGTTCGCCGACGTTCTTTTCGTGCATATTGGAAAAAATGATGCCGCCGATGTTCGCACTCATTTGGATTCACCGTCCTTCATATCGCTGTCGACGATAACCTTCGGCGCAACCGTGCATCCGCTTCCGATTTTAATTCCCGGCCCGACAACCGAAATACCCCAGGTTTCGCGGCACTCAGTGCATTCCGGCCTCTGGCCGACGACGCTGGCCTCGCCGATCACAGCGTTTTCGCCTATAATTGCATACTGCACCCGAGCGCCCGTTTTTATTTTCGCACCGCTCATCACAATGCTGTCGTAAACCTGCGCGCCGTCCTCGATGGTCACGCCGGAAAACACGACCGAAAAGTCGAGGTCGCCCGAAATTTCACAGCCCTCGCTGACGAGTGAATTTTGTACCGCGCTGCCGGTCGAGATATAGTGCGGCGGCTTTACGGGGTTTCGGAAATAAATTTTCCACGACGGGTCGGATAAGTCAATAGGCCTTGCCGGATTCAGCAGATCCATATTGGCCTCCCACAAGCTGTCGATTGTACCGACATCCTTCCAGTAACCGATGAACGGATAGGCGAACATGCGTTCTTTCGCAGCGAGCATTTTCGGGATGATGTCCTTACCGAAATCGTTGCTGCTCTTCGAATCGGCCTCGTCTTCAATAAGGTATCTTTTCAGCTTTTCGAAATTAAAAATATAGACGCCCATGCTGGCTTTATTGGACTTGGGGTTTTTGGGTTTTTCTTCGAATTCATAAATTTTGCCGTCCGGTTCGGTGTTCATGATGCCAAATCGGCTTGCTTCGTCGATCGGCACCTCAAGCACCGCGATCGTGCAGGCGGCGGCGTTTTTCATATGTTCTGCGAGCATCCCGAAATAGTCCATTTTATAGATGTGGTCACCCGATAAGATCACGACATTTTCGGGCTGATACTCTTCAATAAACGCAAGATTCTGATAAATGGCGTTCGCCGTGCCTTTGTACCACTCGCTGCCTCTGCTGCGCTGGTACGGCGGAAGAATATGGACGCCGCCGTTCAATCGGTCGAGGTCCCAGGGCAGCCCGTTTCCGATGTAGCGGTTGAGTTCAAGCGGTTGATACTGCGTCAGGACGCCGACCGTATCAATGCCCGAGTTGACGCAGTTAGAAAGGGTAAAATCGATAATGCGGTATTTTCCCCCGAATCCGACCGCGGGCTTTGCCATATCCCGGGTCAAAACCTGCAAACGGCTTCCCTGGCCGCCGGCGAGAAGCATTGCAATCCAGTCCTTTTTACCCATCCAAATCTTCCTTTCGTTTGGCTTTAAAACGCTATATAATTCAGTCCGTTTCTCCCGGTTCGAAAAACAACGCAGAAAGCGGCGGAAGCTGCAGCGAAACGGAATTCCCGAAGCCGTGCATCGGAGTACTGTCGGCTTTAACGATGCCGTTTTGCCTGCCCGAACCGAAAAACCGCTCGTCATCGGTATTCAGTACCTCGCGGTAATAATCCGCCTTCGGGACACCGATTCGGTAGTCCTCATGCGCAACACCAGCAAAATTAAAGACGCATACCAACTGTTTTTCCTTGTCTTTTCGTATAAACGAGATTACATTATTTTGGCTGTCGTCGGCCGCGATCCATTGAAAACCCTCCCAGCCGCAGTCGTCTCTCCAGAGCGCCGAACGGCTCAGATAGAACTCGTCGAGCGCGGCTTTATAACCGTGCAGTTTCTTGTGCGACTCAAAATCGAGCATGAACCATTCTAATTCTGAGGCATAGTCCCACTCGCGAAACGGTCCGTATTCGCAGCCCATGAACATCAGCTTTTTACCCGGATGCGCCATCATATAGGCCATAAATAACCGGATATTCGCGAATTTCTGGAGATAGTCGCCGGGCATCTTGTCAAGCAGCGACTTCTTGCCGTGCACCACTTCGTCGTGCGAAACCGGCAGAATGAATCGCTCGGAAAACGCGTACATCATTGAAAAAGTCAGTTTGTTGTGGCTGCCCGAGCGGAAGTACGGGTCGGTCTCCATATAAGACAGCGTGTCGTTCATCCAGCCCATATTCCATTTGAACGAGAACCCGAGTCCGCCGTCGGCAATGTCGTGGCTGACTTTCGGAAAACTCGTGGACTCTTCGGCAATCATCATCGTGCCCGGATAAGTCCCGAGAACGTACCCGTTCATCGCGCGCAAAAGCGCCATTGCCTCGAGGTTTTCTCTGCCGCCGAAGATGTTCGGCATCCAGTCCTTACGCCCGTAATCAAGATACAGCATTGCGCTGACAGCGTCGACCCGGATCCCGTCGAAATGGTAGAGGTTGATCCAGTAATCGACGCTCGACACCAAAAAGCTGATGACTTCATTCCGCCCGTAGTCAAAATAATGCGTCCCCCATTCGGGGCTCTCGCGTTTGCGGGGATCGGCATATTCATAGCAGAAATCCCCGTCGAATTGATAAAGGCCGTAATCGTCTTTCGGAAAGTGAGCGCCGACCCAGTCCATGATCACACCGACGCCGGCTTTGTGGCAGCGGTCGACGAATTCCATCAGTTCGGGCGGCTCTCCGTAGCGTGAGGAGGGCGAAAAATAACCGGTGGTCTGATACCCCCAGGACATGTCAAGGGGATATTCAGCCAGCGGCATGAATTCGATATGGGTATACCCCATTTTTTTGACATATGGAATCAGTTCGTCAGCGAGTTTTTTGTAGGAGAAGTGGCTGCCGTCGGAGTATTGGCGCCAAGACCCCGCGTGCACCTCATAGATATTCAACGGAGAGGTAAAAATATTCCGCTTCTTATGATTTTCACGCCGCTTCATCCAGACCGAATCGCTCCATTGGTAGGTATTGTCGAGCGGATAAAATTTAGAAGCTGTGCCCGGGCGAGTCTGGGAATGGAACGCATACGGATCGGCCTTGAGCACGGCATTGCCGCTTTGAGAGGTGATCCGGTATTTATAACAATCGAATTTTTGAACGCCGTTTATGTAGCGCTCCCATACGCCGTCGCTTATTTTCTCCATTTTGTCGGCGTCGGGAGACCAGTTATTAAAATCACCGCAGACCGATACGGCTGAGGCATTGGGAACCCAGACACGAAAGACCGCACTGTCGTTCGATAGGTGCGCTCCCAAGAACTCATATGCCCGAAATTCGCAGCCGGCATGAAAATCGGTCAAACGCGCTGTCAGTTCCGCTTTCCCGTTTCCCATCGCCGTCCGCTCCTTCCTATCTCTGCAATTTATTCCAATATACCATTTAAAATGGTATTTTGCAAGAGCGGCTAAGCCGCCGGGCGTTTTGCGAGCGCCTCGGTCTCGGCAAGCATTGTATCCGCGAACAGGCCGTAACCGCGCGTCGGGTTATTGACGAACACATGCGTTACCGCGCCGATCAGCTTGCCGTTTTGCAAAATCGGGCTGCCGCTCATGCCCTGTACGATGCCGCCGGTCAATTCGAGCAGTTTTGGATCGGTGACCTCGATGATCAGATTGCGGCCCTCCGCTTTCTCACCCATGTCGATTTTTATAATGTTGATTTCAAACTGCTGCGGTCCCTTTTCGTCAACCGCAGTGATGATCGTCGCTCTGCCCGTTTCAATCTCCTGCCGCATCGCGACCTTGACCGCTTCGCCGTCAGGTCGGTCGTAGAGCTTGCCGTAGACACCGTAACTGCTGTTTTTCTCCAAAGAGCCGATGGTGTCGTTTAAAATGGTGCCGACGAGTTCGCCGGGTGTGCCCGCTTCCCCCTTTACGATGCCGGTAATTTTGGCTGAGGCGATCTCGCCGCCCGAGATCGGCAGCACTTTTCCGCTTTCAAAATCGCTGATGGCATGGCCGAGTCCCGCGTAAATGCCGTCCGCAGGGCGGTAAAAAGTCATCGTGCCGATCCCTGCGCCGCTGTCACGCACCCACATGCCCGACCGGTATTTGCCGTCCTCCGCTTTTTCCGGAACAAGTGTCATCTCCAGCGTTTTTCCGTCGCGCAGCACTTTCAGCCGCAGTTTTTTACCGCTGCAGTTTTCGATGATACGTGCAAGTTCTTTTGCGTCAGCCGGCTTTTTGCTGTCTATCTCCAATATGGAATCTCCGGGCAAAAGCCCTGATTTGGAAGCAGGGGTTTCAGCTCCGTTTTCACCGACGCTGACCACGACGACGCCCTCGGTTTTAAGGCGGATCCCGAACGCATCCCCTACCGCGACCACGGCGTCGTCATCGACGATGCGCACATCGACTGATTTAACCGGCACAATTCCGAACATCAATTCCGCTTTGTAACCCGAACCGGCTGCCAATGCAGTCACCGCAGTGTCGGTTTTGAGCGCGAGCCGCCCGTCAGAAAACGGCGAGCCGCCTGCAGTTATATAGAACACATCGGGATATGACCCCGTGCAATAGCAAATTACGCAAATCAACGCAAACACCGCCAATCCGGCCGCACCCGCTAATTTCCGAATAATTTTTTTCGCGTTCGAATTTTTCATATTAAAAATTGTCCCCTAATAAATCCCGGGGACATCCTTCCATCCCTTTATTGCGGCCGTTTCGCCTTGCGCCCGCACTCCTATTCTCGGCTGCGCCCTTCGGAATATAAGTGAAAATATTTGATAAATTTCATCCCTTTTATAGATTTTTGAATGCTGCCGTGGTATAATAACGCTTACGGTAACTTTTTGGATTTCGGGTTGAAAAAAATTTGAAAAATCACACGTTTGCAATGAATTTCAATCCGATGAGAAAGGATGTCTGCCTTCATGCCAGAGATAAAACCGGAACAGATCGCCGATGCGGTCTCGTTTACCGCGATTGATAATAATTTTTTCAAGACGGTCCGTATTTCCGTCAATTTCGTTCTCCCGCTCTCAAAGGCAACCGCCGCACCAAACGCGGTACTGCCTTTTATTTTGTGCCGCGGAAAGGATTTTACAGCTACCAAACGCCGACTGGAAAATCTTTTCGGCGCGCAGCTGAATCCGCGTGTTCAAAAAGTCGCCGACCGGCAGGTGCTGTCGATCGATCTCGAGTTGGTCAAGTCGGAATACGCAAAAAAAGACCTGCTTCCCGAGGCGGCCGAACTCCTGTGCGAACTGATCACCGATCCGCCCGCAAGCCGCGGCGCGTTTTTAAAAAAAGATACCGAAGCCGAAAAGCAGAACGTCTGCGGCTTGATTTTGGCTGAGCAAAACGACAAGCGCACGCTGGCCGTCAAACGCTGCACCGCAATCATGTTCGACGGCGAACCCTATGGGTTGGATAAATACGGAGAACTGGACCAGTTTACCGCTCTCGACGGCAAAACCCTTTATAAAGCCTGGCAAAATATGCTCAAAACAGCTGTTGTCGAGATCATCTTTATCGGCACTGCCGGCGCGGAGGAAGTCAAAAAGATCTTTGTCAAATACCTCGGCGGTAAGCGTGAACCGGTCTCTTTCGGCGCCGTTCAAAAACCCAACCCCTGCGAGGAATACGGCGAAGTCGAGGAGCGCATGAACATCACGCAGGCCAAGCTGATCATGGGCTATCGCACTACCGACATTTTGCCCGGTGATTTGAGGGCGTTCGAGGTCATGCGCTCGCTGTTCGGCGGTTCGACGACTTCCAAACTATTCTCCAACGTCCGCGAAAAACTCAGTTTGTGTTATTACTGCTCTGCTTCCTATAACAAATTCTTAGGGCTTCTGATGGTAGACAGCGGCGTTCTCGAGGAAAACGTCCGAAAAGCCCGCGAATCCATCGATGCCCAACTGAAAGCTATCGGAGACGGCGATTTTACAGATGCCGATATTGAGGGCGCGAAGCTCTATCTGCAAAATATCTACCGCTCGACCGAGGGGTCCCTGCAGCAGCTCTCGGCTTATTGGCTGTCCGAGATTCTGGCCGGTACGATGCGCTCCCCGAACGGCGCCGCCGATTCGTTCGACGCCGTGACCCGGGATCAGGTCATCGCCGCGGCAAAAAGCTGTTGGCTTGACACGGTCTATCTGCTGGCCGGCCAAAAGGAGAAGACAGAATGATCTACCAAAGTAAAATATTAAACGAGACCACCGAGATCCTCAGCCACCATAGCGGCCTGACGGTGATTTTATGCCAAAAACCGGGCGCAGTGAGTAACTATGCGGGTTTCTGCGCCAAATACGGTTCGATTGATACCCGATTCAAATTAAAAACCGATGACAGTTATACCGAGATCGTCGACGGGGTCGCGCATTTTTTGGAGCACAAGCTCTTCGAGAGTGAGCAGGGCGACGCATTTACGCTGTTCGCGAAGACCGGAGCGAGCGCCAACGCCGCGACTTCGTTTGATAAAACCAATTATTATTTCACCACGACCCGAAATTTTTACGAAGCTTTAAAGATCTTGCTCGACTTCGTCACTCACCCTTATTTCACCGATCAGACCATCGCCAAAGAACAAGGAATAATCGGCCAGGAAATCAAGATGTATGATGACATGCCGGGTTGGCGGGTCTATTTCAACTTCCTGGGCGCACTCTATCATAACAGCGCCGTTAAAATCGACATCGGCGGCAGCATCGAGAGCATTTCCAAAATAACGCCTGTTCTGCTCAATAAAATTTATTCGTCTTTTTATTCGCTGCGTAATATGGCTCTCGTCGTCGCGGGTGATTTCGAGCGTGAAAAAGTGCTCTCCCTGTGCGACGAACGTCTCTCGTACGCGCCTGAGATTGAAATTGTGAGAAACGAAAAACCCGAGCCGCCCGAACTTGTTAAAAACTTTGTCAACCAGCAGCTCGAAGTCGTCATGCCGTTGTTTCAGTGCGGCTATAAACTGCGCAAACCGACCGCCAAAGAGGAACCCGTCTATTTCGCGGCAGGCGAGTCGCTCTGCGAACTCGCCATCGGTGAGGGCTCGGCGCTCTACCGGGAGCTTTATGACTCCGGTCTGATCAATTCCAATTTCGGCGGCGGCCTCGATGACAGCCGCGGGCATTGCTGCCTGATTTTCGGGGGTGAAAGCCCTGCCCCCGAGACAGTCGCCGAAAAGATCAAAGCCGCTTTTACCGACCTTTCAAAGGGCATCTCCGACGAGGACTTTTCGCGTATCAAATCCAAGCTCTGCGGCCGGATACTCAACAGCTACAATACCCCCATCGGCGCGGGCCGAATCGCCAACGAGGCCTTTTTCTCCGGTGTCGCGCCGTTTGCGCACGCCGAAGCCTATTTCGGCTTAAAAAAGTCCGACCTCGAATCAATGCTTGCCAATGAAATCGATAATGGCTGTTTCGCGCTTTCAACCGTCACCGGCTTTGAAAAGCAATAAATTCAGCACCCTCCCCACACAAAGCTCCTATACAATACCTCACCATGAACGGCATCACATCGCAAGACCGGTCTGATGAGAAAGGATGTTCTTTTTATGTCCGAATACTGGTATTCGTTCCCGAATCTCGGAATCACCTTCAATATGAATCCGGTCGCTTTCACTCTCGGCTCCTTCGATATTAAATGGAGCTTGATTTTTGCCGTCATCGCGGTCATGATCGGATTTTATCTCTATTTTAAGGCGGTTTCAAAGCAAAAACTCGAAAAAAAACCAACCGCGTTCATCACGGCGGTAACAGTGTTCTTTGCCCTCGTCGGGGCACGGCTTGTCTTCATTATCCCGGCGAATCTCGCCGCAATGGACCAGATGTATTATGAATCGGGCAACTACCCCGACTCCGGATTTTACAATACCTTCTTTAAGATGATCGCATTTTTTGACGGAACCTACGGCGGCATGAACCTTTTCGGCGGTTTGATTTTCGGTTTGATCGCACTCGCAATCATCTGTAAAATGCTGAAAAGTCCGCTGCCGAAATATTTAGACAGCATCGTTTACGCGCTTCCTGCTTCCATTGCGGTTTACTCTCTCGGCTACATAACCGATCAGACCTCTTTCGGCAGGCACACCAATTCCTTGCTTGCCGTCAACAGCGCAGTTATAGAAAAATGGGTTGATGTCATGCGCCTGAACGATATTGCACGCGGCGGCGCTGCCATCGGGCCGAACGTCAAGTGGATTGTCGGAAATCCGGTCGCGCCTACCCCGGTCTATGAGATTTTGGGCTGTATAGCGGTCATCCTCATCGTATATTTGATTTCGAAATACATGTTGTTTATCGGAGAAAAATTCCTTTGGTCACTTGGCCTTTATTCGCTCGTACGCGCTTTCACAGAAAACACACGCATTGATGCCGCACTTTTTTGGAATATGCGCATCAACGTAATGTTTTCCGTGATAGCGGTTTTGGTTTGTGCCATCCTGATCACGGTCATCCGCTGGCAGGTCAGAGAAGGCAAACTGAACCATATCTCACTTTACGTTGATCCCCGTAAAAACAACGGCTTTGAAAACGACACTTTTGTCCAAAAAGTCTATAAGCATGAAGTTGATGCCGCCCCTGATGAAACCGTCGCCGAAGGCCCCGGCGAGGCAGATACAGTCTCCGGTGATACCGGTAATTCGACTCTCGGCGAAGCCGATTCCTTATCCCGACAACCATCTCCCGAACCCGAGACCCCGGAGGGCAAGGGGCAGGTCTGGACGGCGGATGACCCGGGCGGAAATGACGAAAAAAGCGAAACCGACAGCAAATAAACTATCAACGGAGGAAAACGATGGCGATTCTCATTGACGGAAAAGCGCTTGCCGCAAAAGTGAAAGACGAAGTAGCCGAAGATGCGGCTCTGCTGCGGGAAAGAGGGATTGTCCCCTGCCTGACAGTAATTTTAGTCGGCGAGGACTCCGGCTCTCAAATTTATGTGCGCAACAAAAAGAAGGCCTGCGAAGAAAACGGCATCGCTTCGCGATCTTTCGAGCTTCCCGAAAACACTTCCGAAAGCCGGATCTTGGAACTCGTCTCCGAACTGAACGCCGACCCGACGGTCGACGGCATTTTGATCCAGCAGCCGCTTCCGAAACACCTCGACCCGGTCAGGTTGATGGAATCGGTAGATCCGAAAAAAGATGTCGATTGCCTGACCTATGACAGCTGCGGGCGGCTAATGTCGGGCAGGCCGTATTTTCTGCCCTGTACGCCTGCAGGCATCATGCGGATGCTGCTCGAATATAACATCTCGGTCTCAGGGAAGAATTGCGTCGTCGTCGGAAGAAGCGGAATCGTCGGCCGACCGATGGCGATGATGCTGCTCTGGCAAAACGGCACGGTGACGGTGTGCCATTCCAAAACCAAAGATCTCGCCGCCGAGTGCCGCCGCGCCGATATTTTAATTGTGGCCACCGGCAAACGCGATCTCGTCACCGCAGATATGGTCAAAGACGGCTGCGTCGTCATCGACGTCGGAATGAACCGCGACGAAAACGGCAAACTGCACGGCGACGTAGACTTTGTAAATGTCGAGAAAAAGGCTTATGCAATCACGCCCGTACCCGGAGGCGTCGGCCCGATGACTATCGCGATGCTCTTGAAAAACACGATCTCCGCCGCCAAAATGCGTTCGGAACAGAAAAAACAATAAAAAGAGAGGGTGCCTTTGAAGATGAAAAAAACAAGGGTTGTTTTTGCGCTTTTTTTAACGCTTCTGATACTTGCCGGCTGCGCGGCTCCTTCGATTTCCCCGTCCTCCTCGGCTTCAATGCCTGCGGCACCGATCCCAGCGGTCGCAGATAACCCCGCATCGATCACCATCACCAATCAGAAATTTTTCGACGGCGCCGACAGCACGCAAAAAGCTGAATGGCTGACGACGCTCGGTCAAAGTGCCCCTGCTCTGAACATCGGTTCTCTCACACTGGGTGAAAGCGCCTATATCGAAACAATTGTGGATAAAGCGAAAAATAAATCCCTCAGCGGCTTTGTCTATGTTGACAACTATTCCGACCTGTGGAAACTGGTCGACGCGGGCGTGGTCGTCCCGCTCGGCCAATATGTCAAAGACAGCGAAATCTGGGCAGCTCTGCCGGAAAACTTTAAAGCCGCGCTGACTGCCAACGGCTCGGTTTGGGGCATTCCCGCCGACGGCGAATATGTGTTGCCCTGGGTGCGCAGTTACCGCGCCGAATGGCTCGCAGAACTCGATCGCGCCATCCCGGAGAACACCGACGATTTGAAATCTCTGCTGGCTCTGCTCGCAGAGCATGAGGAGGCCGGGATTTACTCCGTCAACGCTGCCGGACTCGCGGACATCTTTGCGGCTTTCGACGCGCCGCTTTCCTACGGCGGTCCGATCGGGTACAACGAGGCCTATTCCGGCATCGTCGACTCCATGCTGACTGACGGCGCAAAAAGCGCTCTTTCCTACCTGCGCGACCTGTACCGGATGGGCGCGATCAACAGCGATTTTCTCACGACAAACTATGACGAACTTGCCAAGGTCATGACCAAGGGTACCGCCGCAAGTACATATTATCCGCTCGGCGGCGCAAAATTGAATTTCGGAGCCACGCTGTCCAAGGAGACGCCTTATCAGGTCTATACCGAATCCGCCGGTGGTCTTAATGGGAAAGGCACTCCGATTACCGTCAAGGGAGGGGCATATTGCCTGCTCACAAACAGCGCCCAACCGCTCGAGACCACCCGGTATTTGCTCAAAATGCTGTGGGGCAGCGAGAGTAATTGGCTTGCCTGCAGCGTCGGCATCACGGGCTATACCAAGACCGAGAGCGGCTTGGTCCTCGATTACGCCGACAGCAAATACACCCTGATCCCGCGCCCGAATCTCTGCGGAACACTGCCCGGCATGTTCGAAGCCAAGACCTATCTGCGGTTTTATACCGATACTCCCGCGGCTGATAAAGAACTCGCGCAGGTAG
The DNA here is from genome assembly GCA_035353335.1 of Oscillospiraceae bacterium. Taxonomy (NCBI): domain Bacteria; kingdom Bacillati; phylum Bacillota; class Clostridia; order Eubacteriales; family Oscillospiraceae; species Oscillospiraceae bacterium. The sequence continues at coordinate 36,371 of DAOPZJ010000003.1, forward strand.
CTTCCCAGCATTATTACACGATGATCACCGAGGGACTTGCGAACGGTGATTTCTATTTCCGCCATCCGCTTCTCACCGGCATTACATCGGCGACTTATTCCGAAAAGGCGGACGCGTTCAGCACGGCATTTGTCCAATTGCTGAAATCGGCCGTCACAGACCCGAATACCACGGTTGAAAATGCGCTGAGCATTTATAAACAAACCGTAGGAGCATTGGGCGGCGATAAGGTTCTGACCGAAGCCAACGCCGCGCTCGGCGTTTACCCGGCTCAAACCTATATTCCCACAGCAGCTTCCTCCGCATCCTCCGGTACATCCAAAGCTGCGTCATCCGCTTTATCATCATCCGTAACTTCAACCGCTGCCTCTTCGGCAACCTCCGCCGCCTCTCCCGCTGCTTCTTCGAGACCCTAAAGACATAATTAAAAAATAAAGGAACGGACAAAATGAGGGAACTTGGTTTCGACAACAATGCCTATATCAAAATTCAGACCGAGCAGATTTTAAAGCGCATCTCGGAGTTTGACAACAAACTCTATCTGGAGTTCGGCGGAAAGCTCTTCGACGACTATCACGCGTCGCGGGTCCTTCCGGGATTCGAAATCGACAGTAAAATCCGGATTTTGCAAGGCCTGCGCGACCGCTGTGAGATCATCATCGTCATCAACGCGGGCGACATCGAAAAGACCAAAACCCGCTCCGACATCGGCATCACCTATGATATGGACGTTTTGCGTCTCATCGACAACCTGCGGCGGCTGGAGTTGCCTGTGACTGCCGTCGTCATCGCACAGTACTGCGGGCAGCCATCTGCGGATATCTTCCGCAATAAGCTCGAACAGCGCGGAGAGCGCACCGTTATCCACCGTCCCATCCAGGGTTATCCGACCGATGTGGATCTCGTCGTCAGCGACTCCGGCTACGGCGCAAACCCCTATATCGAGACAACGATGCCTTTGGTGGTCGTGACCGCTCCCGGGCCCGGGAGCGGAAAAATGGCGACATGTCTGTCCCAGCTTTATCATGAGCACTGCTGCAATGTCCGCGCGGGTTATGCGAAATACGAGACCTTTCCGATCTGGAACCTGCCGCTTAAACACCCCATCAATTTGGCTTATGAAGCCGCAACCGCCGACCTTAACGACGTCAATATGATCGACCCGTTCCATTTGGAGGCCTACGGCAAAACTGCGGTAAACTATAACCGGGATATCGAGATTTTCCCTATTGTAAAAACGATTTTAAACCGCATCATGGGCCGGGATCTGTATAAATCCCCGACCGACATGGGCGTGAACATGGCGGGATTTTGCATCAGCGACGACAAAGTCTGCCGCGAAGCCGCCAAACAGGAGGTCATCCGCCGCTATTTCAAGAGCAGCTGCGACTGCAAACAGGGCCGCATCGATGAATCCGCCGTCCAAAAAAACGAACTCATCATGAAAGAACTCGACCTGAGGGTCGAGGACCGTCCCGTCGTCGCCTGCGCGCTCGAGCGGAAAGACACGTGCGGCCACATGGCCTCTGCGATCTGCCTGCCTGACGGAACCCTGCTCACAGGGAAAACCACCCCGCTGATGTCTTCCCCCTGCGCGATGATTTTAAATGCCGTCAAACAGCTGGCCGGAATTGCGGACGATATGCTGTTGCTTTCGCCGCTTGTTTTGGAACCGATGCAGAAAATGAAACGCGAGATTTACGGTGAAAAGGCCTCTGCCCTGACGCTTGACGAGGTTGTAATCGCGCTCTCCATCTCCGCCGCGACAAATCCGATGGTTGATTATGCCTATAAAAAACTCACGGAATTAAGGGGCTGCGAAGCGCATTCCACATTCATCGTATCTGCAAATGACGAACGGGTTTTGAGAGGACTCGGCATCAACCATACCTGCGAACCCGTATACCGCAATAAAAACCTGTATTACACCTGATACCGACCTCTTGAAAGGTAGCGATCAATATGATGACAAGCCGTGAGATCATGCTGGCCACGCTGAATTTTGAAAAGCCCGAACGCGTGGCGCTGAACCTGTGGAATAACGGCAACCACACCTACGACGACACCTGCTGGATTCCGGTATTGCCCGATAAACAATACGACGGCAGCTGGAAAAAGCCCGAGGAATATTTTTCGAAATATCCGGGTTTAAAAAGTTTTCGGGGTGAGGTTCGTCTTGACGAATACGGCTCCTTATGGGGCCGCCTTCCGGGGGATTTCGGCTGCGGCGAAGTGCTTTACGGCGCAATCACTGATTGGGAACAGTTGAAAGATTATCAGATTCCCCATGTTTCCGATAAAGCGCGTTTTGCCGATGCGAAAGAAGGATTTATCAAAGATAAATTTTCGATGGGCGGAATTCCCGGTTTTCCGTTTGCCATCATGCGCTATATCCGCAAGATGGAGTATTTCCTCGAAGATCTGATCTTGGAGCGGGAAAATGTCATGACGCTCAACGAGATGGTCATGAAAGAACTGCTCGGCATGATCGACAACTACGGCGAACTCGGCGTCGATGCCATTTTTACCTGTGAGGACTGGGGTACTCAAGACCGTCTTCTCATCAGTCCGGCATTATGGCGCGAGGTATTCAAGCCGTCGCTCAAACGGATTTTCGACCGCATCCACGAACACGGCATGTATGCGATTATGCACTCCTGCGGCTATATTTGGGAAATATTGCCCGACCTCGTCGAAATCGGCGTGGACTGCATGCAGTTTGACGCACCGACTTTGATGGGCATGAAACGCGTCAGCGACTTGTTCGGCAAAAAGGTCACGATGTTTTCTCCGGTCGATATTCAAAAAATTCTGCCGATTCCCGACCCCGAAGTCACGCGCAGGAGCGTGAGAGAAATGATCGATCTGTTCTGCCCCAAAGGCGGCGGATTGATTTTAAAAGATTACGGAGATTATAAAACCATCCAAATCCCACCCGAGAACGTCGAAGCCATGCACGACGAATTTATTACCTACGGAGCGAATCTGGCGCGTTATTATAAATAATGCAGGGGCGGATATCATCCGCTCGCATAGATAACCGCTACTTCTCCACCGGATATCTTCTTCAATTTCAAAGGGCGGATGATATCCGCTCCTACAACAGGAGGTCTATTCATGGACAAAATCAATGTCGCCGTCATCGGACTCGGACGCAGCGGCCGCAACATTCACATCAAACAGCTGCTCACCGACAACCGCTACCAAATCGTCGCTGCCTGCGACTTGCTTGCCGACCGCAGGGAACGGGCCAAAGCCGAAGTAAACTGTGACGTTTACGCCGATTATCACGACCTGCTCAAACGCAATGATATCGACTTATACGTCAACGCCACACACAGCGACACCCATTATTCAATTACCAAGGAACTGCTTTCAGCGGGCAAGTCGGTCATCTCTGAAAAACCGGCCGCAAAAACGCCCGAGGAAGTTGAAGACCTGATTCAAACAGCCGAAAAGAGCGGGAGCAAGTTCTTCGCTTTTTATCAGCAGAGCCGCAACGCGCCTTATTTCGTCAAAGCCAAGGAGGTTGCCGACAGCGGTGTGCTCGGCCGCATTGTCTTTGTGCGCGTGGCGTTCGACGGATTCAGCCGCCGATGGGACTGGCAGACGGTACAGCGCAAAGTCGCGGGAAATCTTTATAACACCGGACCTCACCCGGTTGATCAGGCGCTCCGGTTTTTAAATTATGACGGAATGCCGCAGGTATTTTGCCATATGGACCGCGCCAACAGCTACGGCGATGCCGAGGACTTTGTCAAAATTCTGCTCAAAGCTCCGGAACACCCGCTTGTGGAAGTCGAAATATCTTCCTGCTCTGCCTACCCCGATGCCACCTATTCGATACAAGGAACCTGCGGCTCACTCAAGGGCACGATGAGCCACATCGACTGGAAGTATTTTGACCCAAGGACCGCACCCGGGCACGAACTCGTCATCACCCCGATGGTCGATGCGGACAATATGCCCGCTTACCCTGCCGAGACCCTCGACTGGATCGAAAAAAGCTGGGATGTCCCTGCGGAAGACGCAGATCTGTTTAACGCCATCAATTCGCGTTATTATAATCTGGTCTACGCCGCACTGACCGACGGCGCCGACTTTCCGATCAAGCCCGAACAGGCCATTCAACAATTGAAAATCATTCGGGAGTGCCACCGTCAAAACCCGTTCCCGGTCAAGTTTTAATATTTCCCCGACACGAAAGGATTTCATATGGAAAAACTGCCATTTAAAATCAATCTCAAAAATAAAATCGCGGTCGTGACCGGCGCAGGCGGTGTGCTCTGCTCCGGCTTTGCCAAAACGCTGGCCGCCTGCGGCGCAAAAGTCGCGGTGCTTGACCTTCGGCTCGAAGCGGCACAAAAAGTCGCCGACGAGATCACCGCGGACGGCGGAATTGCAATTGCGGTCTCTGCAAACGTGCTTGAAAAAGACTCGCTCGAAACCGCACGCAAAGATGTCACCGAAAAACTCGGCGTCTGCGACATTCTCATCAACGGCGCGGGCGGCAACAACCCCAAGGGCACGACCGACAACGAGACGCTCTCGCTTGCCGATCTCGACAATCCCAACATTCGCACTTTTTTTGACCTCGACCCGGACGGCGTTTCGTTTGTCTTCAATCTCAACTTCATCGGCACCCTGCTTCCGACGCAGGCGTTTGCCAAAGATATGGCCAAAAAGGGCGGCGGCATTATCCTGAACGTCTCTTCAATGAACGCTTTCCGGCCGTTAACCAAAATTCCGGCTTACAGCGCGGCAAAAGCGGCGGTTTCGAACTTCACGGCATGGCTCGCGGTGCATTTCGCGCCGGTCGGCATCCGTGTCAACGCCATCGCCCCGGGTTTCTTTGTCACGAACCAGAACTATAATCTCCTGTTCGATGCCGAGGGCAACCCCACGGCGCGTTCCAAAAAGATTCTGGCTCATACTCCGATGAACCGCTTCGGCGAACAGGAAGACCTTACCGGTACCTTGCTGTGGCTGTGCGATGATGCCGCTTCCGGCTTTGTCAACGGCATTGTCGTCCCGGTCGACGGCGGCTTTTCTGCCTACAGCGGAGTATAAAAAGCCTCGCTTCGCGATGCCCAATCCCAAAAACCCCCGGCGATTCGCTCGGGAAAAATCCCTTACATTATATTTTCCGGATTCTGCTGACGCGAATCTCGGATGCCATTTGCCTTAAGGTCCGTGCAGCGGCTCGCCAATCAGACAGGAGAATGATTTTGAGCATAAAACAAGATCAGGCAGCTGAATTTTTCAGCGGCGGTTTTAACTGTTCCCAATCCGTGTTGGCGGCTTTCTGCGAAAAGTACGGATTAGACCAAAAAACCGCTCTCAAAGCCGCCTGCGGACTGGGCGGCGGGTGCCGTTCCGGAGAAATCTGCGGAGCGGTTTCCGGCGCGGTAATCACAATCGGCTTGAAATACGGTCATTGTCAGCCCGGAGATGCGGAGTCAAAAGCCAATTGCTACGCAAAGACCGCAGAATTTCTGAATGCCTTTAAAGCCCAAAACGGGAGTATTATCTGCCGGGAAATTCTGGGCTGCGATATTTCGACCGCAGGGGGCATGGAGCAGGCTAAAAGCAAAAATCTTTTTAAAACAACCTGCGTCGGTATGGTCAGGAGCGCCGCATCCATCCTCGATGAACTGAGTTATTAACAATGCCGGTGAAATTATAAAAACCAAGAGGGTTCTCTTTTTGAGAGCCCTCTTCCCGTTTAACTTAACTATTGATATTTATTCGATTAATAAACTATATATCTTATGTAAATACTCTTTCCCCCGGAACACAAAAACCGTCGTCTTACCGGTAAACCGAAACCCATGCCGTTCTGCCAATTTGACTGATCCGAGGTTGTCGGGGTAGATACCGGCATCAATCCGCTTTAGGTTCATCCCGGTTTTGGCGAAAGATAAAATCACCTTCATTGCCTCCGACATATAGCCCTTTCCCCAAAACTCCGGCTGCAAATCATAACCGACTTCAGCACAGCTGTTTTCCCGGTTCCAGTTGTGAAATCCGCAGGTGCCGATTTTTTCACCGCTTTCCTTTAAGACCAAAATCCAGCGGTGCAGGGTCCGGGGCTCGGGCTGCGTGAAATAACCGATCAATTCGTCCGCTTCCTGCAAATTTTTATACGGTTCAGCGTCATAAAGATATTCGTTCACAGCGTCGGTGGAAAACTGTTTCAATATAAAATCCCTGTCTCCGGCACTGATATTTTTTAAACACAGACGCTCAGTCTCCAGTTCACGAAAAAGCACGGATTTTCGTCTCCCCCGCTTCGTTTAATTTATTTTTGCTCATCCCGAATAGCCAGACGCTTCCTCACCCACGGCAGCATCAGCCGCTCGCGCGGCATCTGGGGCGGCTCTTTCCAGTTTTCCGGGTTAATTCTCGGCAGCAGCACGAAAACCAACAAACCGACGCCGATTTCCAGAATAAACGTCAGGAATAACAGCATCTGGACACTGTTAAGCACTAAGCCGAAAATGTTCAACGTGGCGTCTCCGAGTATTTTGACAAATCCGGTTCCGAACAGCATGCTCAGCAGCGCCGACGAATGCACCGCAATCACATAAAACGACATATATGCCGTCCGGTCGGTCTCGGGAAGGTTGATATACGGGAAGTTCGAATAAGTCAGCGTGATAAACAATCCTGTCACGTGCTGCAGCAGACGGACGGTGATAAAAAGCCAGTTTGTGGCGCCGTCGGCGTTATGTACAAAAGTATATAACAGGAAGGTGGGTGCCTGGACAAGCACCCAGATCGCATAGGTCTTGAACCACGACCATCGGGCGATCTGACGTTTGGCGATATTTCCGAACAGAATAAATACGATGAAATAGGCCGCGTTGATGCCGTTGATCAGTGAATAGCTGACCTTAACATTCTCGATCAGATGTACGTTGATAAACGGAGTTGAAACGTTCGCCGCAAACGTGTAGGCGAACATCACGAGCATCGTCAATATGAATTTTTTATTTTTAAACGGAAGCGTCAGAACCTTCGCGGGACTGATAGATTTAGTCTCGCTGCGCGGATAGGGATATTCTTTGGGCAATGCAAGCATCAGCACATCGAGGAATGCGATGCCGTAAGCGACAAAGCGCAGAATTACGATAATACGCAGCTGTTCGGGACCTCCCGCAGGCAGTGCGTCGGTGATGGCCGAGGAGGTGATCAATATCCCGCCGGTGATGATGTTGTTGATGATATTGGACTGGTTAAAATAATCCGCGCGGATATCTTCGGGCAAAAAGTTGAGGTGCCACACCGAATAACCCTGTGAAAAAATGTTGTTGACGGCGTTTGCGAAAAAAATAATCAGGGCAAAACCCCAGATGCGGGCACCCGGGTCCTGCACCAGTTTGGGCAGCAGCGTCAGCCCGAGGATGTTGATGGTATAATACAGCACACGCCCTCCGGCAAGCACCCACCGGCGTTTCGGAAAACGTTCCAAAACGAGCGGAGAGAGCAGGCAAAATAACGACGCCATATAAGGAACAAACGACAAAATCCCGATATTAACGAGGTTGATTCCGTATCCGACGAGGAATCCGGAATAAAATACACCACCTGAAAGGTTCGCGGCAATACTCGCAATTACCGCTGAAGCGATCATGGCAGTGCGGCCGCGCGCTTTTTCCTCATGCAGATTGAACACGCGGAAAAAGGCCGCGTTTTTTATGACGATTTTCATATTTCTCATGTTGTAAAATCCTTTTAAAAAAGCGAACGCAGTTTTTCCGTTCGCTACCCCTATTTTACATAAATAAACGCCGCTGTCAACAAATTTGTAAAAATTCGTGATATGGGCTGTTTTAAATTGCCTTTTCGGGCCTTTTTTGTTATAATTTCTTACAGAATGCCGAAAAATACGGACTTTCTGCATTGAATCCACACATATAAGCCCATCAATAAAGAAAGAGAAAACATCATGAAACTATATCTTGCCTCGGGCTCCCCGAGAAGACGCGAACTGCTGACTTTGGCGGGCATCCCCTTTGAAGTGCGCCCTTGCAATGACCCGGAGGAGACAGCCGCAGAATCTCCGGTTCATACCGTACTGGACTTATCTTCGCATAAAGCCCGGGCCGTCTTTGAAGACATCAAGTACGGTTCCGAAGAAAGTGGCTTCGCTGTTCTGGGTGCGGACACCATCGTTGTCATTGACGACGAAATCATCGGAAAACCCAAAGACGATGAAGATGCACGGAAGATTTTAAAAAAGCTCTCGGGCCGTACGCATGAGGTTTACACCGGTGTCTGTTTACTGGCACGTAAAAAAGATAAGACCCGCGAAATGGCCTTTTGCGAGCGCACCGCTGTCACGATGTATGAAATCACCGACGCAGAACTTGACGCGTATCTTGCCAGTGGGGAACACATGGATAAAGCCGGTGCATATGCGATACAGGGACTCGCGGTCAAATTCGTACGCAAGGTCACCGGCGATTACAGCAATATCGTCGGCCTTCCCGTCGCCCGGGTTTACCACGAACTCATAAAATTGCGCGTCCTGTAATTCCCGGCGATTCATGCCACGTCGGCAGTTGATTTTATGCGGCTTGAAAAATTCTGCCGTTTATGCTATCCTGTAAAAGGCGCTTTATAGCTTCAGGGAGCGTAAAAGTTTAAAAACGAATTTGCATACCTGAATGCGAAAGGATGGTCATAAAATATGCAAAAGATTTTGACCTTCTGCTCCGGCAAGGGTGGGGTGGGCAAATCAACCGCCGCTGCCTGTGTAGCCGCTTCCATCGTCTGCCGCGGAAAGCGCGTACTTTTGGTCGACGCCGATCAGGGCATTGCCAGCCTGGACATTCTGCTCGGCATGGAAAAGCCGGCTCTGTTTGACATCTGCGATGCCGTCGCCAAACGCTGCGATATTTCGGACGCGGTAATCCCGTGTTCGGGACTCGCGGGCCTCTGCATCGCATCGGCTGCCTTATCTCCTGAGAAATTTTGCTCCGGCGCGGATATCACCCGATTTTGCCGCATTATGGCGGGTCAGTTCGACTTTATCATCATCGACGCCCCCGCCGGTCTCGGCCGCGAATTTGACAGTGCGGTTACGGCGGCAGACGAAGTTGTGATTGTCTCAACACCCGATGACCCGGCGCTTCGTGCGGCGACAAAAACCGGCGCTCTGATTGCAAAAATGGGCAAAAAGAGCCGCTTGCTGCTCAATAAATACGACAGACGGCTCGTTCGGAAAAAAATCGCGCCCTCAATCGATGACTTTGTCGACGCCGTCGGGAGCCAATTGCTCGGTGTGATTCCGTTCGATCAGGAGTTTGCCAAGCTCTCCCGCAAAGGGGTCCTCATGCTGCCGAAATCGGCTGTATCCGTACAGTCATTTTATAACATCGCCGCACGCATCTGCGGGAAATACATACCGCTTACGCGCCTGTAAAAAGGCAGAAAGGAATGTCATGAACATCGCGCTCATTGCCGATAACGATAAAAAAGAGCTTTTAGTGCAATTTTGCACCGCTTACAAGGGGATCCTGACAAAACACGACCTGTGCGCCACAGCCGCAACGGCGAAATTAGTCTCCGAAGGCGCAGGGCTGAAAATCCTTTCATTGATGTCCGGTTCGCAGGGTGGACTTGAGCAAATCGCCGCGCTGGTCAGCTGTGACCGCATCGATATGTTGATTTTTTTCCGCACCCCGAATGAGCAGCGCATGAGCGGTGCCGAATTCAATCTGATGCGGCTCTGTGACGCGCATACGGTGCCGATGGCCACCAACATCGCGACCGCCGAGGTACTCATACACGGCCTTTCGAACGGATGGCTCGACTGGCGCGATATCGTCAATCCTAAGAACTAAAACCATATCATAAAAGTGCACCCTTTTAGTTTTTGAGGTGCCGCCGGGTCGCAAAGACGCCGACCCCTACAGATTTTATAAAAAGGGAAGAACTAAAATGCCTTTAAAATTCCAAAGACCGCGCGGCACGGCGGATTCGCTGCCCGAACAGTCCGCTGTCTACAGCCAAATTGAAGAGATATTTTCAATCGAAGCCAAACTCGCCGGCTTCGGCCGGATTCGCGTTCCGACTTTTGAAAAGACCACTCTGTTTGCGCGCAGTTCCGGCGAGACCTCGGACGTGGTCAGCAAAGAGATGTATACCTTTCAGGACCGCGGCGGCGAGGATTTGACCTTGGCCCCCGAGGGCACGGCCGGCGTTGTACGCGCTTATTTGGAAGACGGCCTTGCCGGGGAGGCATTGCCGCAAAAATTATTCTATTTTACATCATGTTTTCGTTATAACCGCCCGCAGGCTGGCCGTCTGCGTGAATTCCACCAGGTCGGTTTCGAGATTTTCGGCGCGGATTCCTATCTTGCCGAGGCCGAGCTGATTGCGATGATCAGCCGCGCGTTCAAAAAGATCGGCATCGCGGACGCGGTGACGACGAAACTCAATTCCATCGGCTGCAAGGCGTGCAGGGGTGAATATAAAAAAGCGCTGGTCGCTTATTTCGAACAGTACAAAACCACTCTCTGCGAGACCTGCAACGAGCGGCTCTATAAAAACCCGATGCGTATTTTGGACTGCAAATCGCCCGAATGCAAAGCGATTGCAAAAGGCGCGCCTGTCATCACCGATTATCTCTGCGCCGACTGTAAAAAGCACTTCGATGCGCTCTGCGCGTTACTCACCGATCTCGGCGTCAAATACGAGCTCGACACCGGCATCGTGCGCGGCCTCGACTATTATAACGGCCCGGTCTTTGAGTTTGTCACCGACCGACTCGGCGCGCAGGATGCCGTCGGAGGCGGCGGACGCTACGACGGCCTTGTTGAGGAACTCGGCGGTCAGCCGACCCCGGCACTCGGCCTTGCGATGGGCATTGAGCGCATGACTTTGCTCGCTGAAAAATGCGGCTGCGTATTTGATAAACCCTCGGCGGGCAGATTATTGATTATTCCGATCGGAGATGAGACCAGGCCGCGCGCAGCGCGGCTGGCCGACGCGGTCAAGGCCGCCGGAATTTCGTGCCAGACGGAACTCTGCACCCGCAGCCTAAAATCCTCGATGCGTTTTGCCAACAAGGCGGGCTTCGAATTTGCACTGATTTTGGGTGAAGACGAAATGAAAACCGGCAATTTTGTTTTGAAAGATATGAAAAACGATCGCGAGCGATCTGTCGGAAGTGAAGCCGAACTGATTGCGGCGCTGAAAGAATAATTGAATAACGAAAGAGGAATCTCTATGATAAAACGCACCAAATACGCCACCGAAGTCACTAAAGCCGACCTCGGCAAAATCGTTTCGGTCTGCGGTTGGGTGGCAAGACAGCGCAACCTCGGCGGATTGATTTTTGTCGATCTGCGCGACCGCACGGGCATCATTCAGCTGGCTTTCGACGAGGCTACAGACCGTAAAATCTTCGATCTGGCATTTACGCTTCGCAGCGAATTTGTCATCGGCGCAACCGGAACGGTACGCGAGCGCGAGAGCAAAAATTACGACATCCCGACCGGCGAACTCGAGCTTTTTGTGACCGACCTTCAGCTCTTCACCAAAAGCGAAACCCCGCCGTTTGAGATCATCGACAACTGCAACGCCAACGAAGAACTGCGCCTGCGCTACCGTTATCTCGACCTGCGCCGTTCTCCGCTGCAAAAGAACATTCTGACCCGCCACGAACTTGCGCGTGTCACCCGCGAATATTTTTATGAAAACGGCTTTATCGAGATCGAGACCCCGATGATGATCAAATCCACTCCGGAGGGCGCGCGCGACTACATCGTCCCTTCCCGTATTCACCCGGGTAATTTCTATGCGCTTCCCCAGTCCCCGCAGCTTTATAAACAGCTTTTGATGCTCGCCGGTTTCGACCGCTATATTCAGCTGGCCCGCTGTTTCCGCGACGAGGATTTGCGCGCCGACCGCCAACCCGAATTCACTCAGATCGATATCGAGATGTCGTTTGTCGATGTCGACGACATTCTCAAAATGATTGAGGGCTTTATCGAACGGGTCTTTGACCGAATGCTGAACCGCAAAGTGGAGCTTCCGATCCGACGGCTGACTTTTGCCGATGCCATGAACCGTTTCGGCTCGGATAAACCCGACCTGCGCTTCGGCATGGAGATTCAGGATGTCAGCGAACTGGTCAAAAACTGCGGTTTCCCGGTCTTCTCGGATGCGGTAAAAAACGGCGGCAGCGTCCGCTGCATCGCCGCAAAGAACAGCACTTCTGTGCTTACCCGAAAAGAGATCGACAAGCTCACCGAAACCGTGCGCGGCATCGGCGCAAAAGGGCTTGCGTATGTGCGTTGGAGCGAAGATGAACCGACTTGTTCCTTTTCAAAATTCCTTGCCGAGGGTGAGCTTGCGAAACTGCTCTCGGCCGTCGGCTGTGAAAAAGGCGACACCGTTTTATTTGTCGCCGACAAAAACAAAGTGGTTTTGCCGGTGCTGGGCGCACTCCGCAACATCGTGGCAAGACAGCTCAATATCATCCCGAAAGACAGATACGAGCTCCTTTGGGTAGTCGAGATGCCGTTTTTCGAGTTCGATGAGGACAGCGGCGAGTGGGTCGCGATGCACCACCCCTTCACGATGCCGCTTGAGGAATGCATGCCGTATCTCGAGAGCGATCCCGGGAAAGTGCGCGCGAAGTCATATGATCTTGTTCTCAACGGCGTCGAACTGCTCTCCGGCTCGATCCGAATCAACGACCCGGCACTTCAAAAGCGCATGTTCGGGCTGCTCGGTCTGACTCCCGAACAGATCCAGTCCAAATTCGGCTTTTTGGTGGATGCCTACCGCTTCGGCGCACCGCCGCACGGCGGAGTCGGCCTCGGCCTTGACCGGCTTGCGATGCTCATCTGCGGCGCGGATTCGCTGCGCGACGTCCTTGCGTTCCCGAAAGTTCAGAATGCCTCGGAGCTCATGAGCGGCTGTCCGTCCCCGGTCGATCAAAAGCAGTTGGATGAATTGAAAATTAATCTGAATGAATAAATACCCGGCGCACCGCCGGCGGCGCGTCGCCGGTGGCAATACACGAACGAAGCTTGCTGTTTTAGGTGAAAAATTACCCCGTGGCCGGATTCGGGTATGCTATCACCAAAACTCCCGTGCGAAAGGGTGATCTGTAATTGAGCAAGATCGGCGGTTCGATATCCGAATTCGTCAAAAAAGTGGATATGGCGCTGATTTTGCTGTGCGTCGGTTTTTCGGCTTTCGGCGTTGCGGTGATTTACAGCGCGACCCACAATATTTCCACCCGTCATGCAGTGGTTCAGTGCCTCGGCATTCTGATTGGAATTGCGGCGATGATTTTGGTGTCGGTGATCGATTATGAAGCGCTTTTAAAGCTCTGGAAGGTCTATGTCCCGATTTGCGTGCTGCTGATGGTCTTGACCTATATCTGGGGCTACGCGCCTTCCGGCACCAACAACAAGGCCTGGCTGGAACTGCCCGGCGGCCTGCTGCTTCAGCCCTCCGAACTGCTTAAACTTGCGTTCATCTATACGCTTTCATTGCATATTCAGACCCTGGGCGACAAGATCAAGACGGTCAAAGGCGTGCTCAGCCTTGCCGTACATGCCGCCGTCCCGATCGGACTGGTCCTTTTACAGCGCGACTGGGGCTCGATGATGATATTCGTTTTCATTTTCCTGTTCATCACCTTTTCGGCGGGCGTTCAGCTGCGTTATTTTGCGATCGCGCTCGGTGCGGCAGCGGTATCGCTTCCGCTGCTTTGGAATTTTGTACTCAAAACCTATCAGAAGAAACGGATATTGGCGGTCTACTTCCCCGAACTCGACCCTGATTACGACTATATCTACCAGCAGGTCATGGGCAAGCTCTCAATCGGCTCCGGGGGCTTTTTCGGCACCGGCTGGCTCAAAGGCCCGCGCACGCAGGCCTCGCTGGTCCCCGAGCAGCGCAACGATTTCATCATGGCTGCGCTCGGTGAGGAGTTCGGATTTTTCGGCTGCTTAATCGTAATGATCATTCTGTTTGCGATTCTCATGCGGATTCTGAACGCCGCAAAAACATCCCGTGACATCTCCGGAAAGTGTATCTGCGTCGGCGTGTTCGCGATCATTCTGACGCAGACCGTCATCAACGTCGGAATGACGCTCTCGCTCGTCCCGGTCATCGGCGTGACTTTGCCGTTCTTCTCTTCGGGCGGGACCTCAGTCATGGTCAGCTTCATCTCCGTCGGAATGGTGCTCGGCGTCTACAACCGGCGAGAGCGTTATGTATTCTTTGACAAAGTCATTCGATGAACATTCCTTCGATATTTTAGCGACAATACATTTTTCATCAGGAGGAGGGTTATACCATGCGCAAAGACGCTGCCGATAAACTCAACGACGGCATCCGGGAACGGCAGGGCATTGCCCCCGGCGGCATCATCGACTTCGAGGGCATCCAAATTTTAATCTGCTATCTGCTCAAAAACATTCCCGAACCGCTCACCAAGACACAGCTCGACGAGATTCTGCCGGGCAGTGAGCTGGTAAACTACTTTGACTATTCCCAGGCGCTTGACCTGCTTCAGAAAAACGGAAACGTCACCCGCGCAGAAGACGGAAGTTTTTCGATCACCCCGCGCGGCGCAAAGAGCTGCGATATTTTACAGGATTCGCTGCCGGTCTCGATCCGCGACCGGATTCTGGGGCGCGGCATGCGCGTGGTGCACAAGACCGATATGCTCGCCGAGAATGAATTCTCAATCGAGACAGTCGGTGACAACGTCTGTCTCGTCTGCAATATTAAAGACCGCGGCGGCCTGCTGATGTCGGTACACGCGGCAGTCGGCAGCGGCGAACTGGCGGCTTCGCTCGGCCGCCAATTTCTCAAGAACCCCGAATTGCTTTACAACGCGGTCTTCGCGGTTCTCTCCGCCGACCACGGCCAGCTTTCGGCGTTGGCTGAGAAAATGAAATAATTCCTCTTTACGGAGGGGTGCCCCCGTAGGGGGCGGGGTGGTCTAATCAAAATAAAAGCGCCTTTACGGGCGCTTTTTTATATCTTAAATCTCCGTGTATGTCACTGTTCACTGTTAACTGTAAACTGTTAACTTATAATAAAACATTGCGTTTTTCACTTCACCAATTGTCCCACATCGGCCGCCGCCTCGGTACCCTCGGGGAAGAAATAAGCATCGAAAATGGCCTTGGCCACATTGGCGGCCTCGCCGCCATGCCAGCCATGTTCAACCACAATGGCGACTGCGATCTGCGGGTTATCGTAAGGTGCAAAGGCGAGGAACACCGCGTTCGGGGAACCGCTTGCGACTTCGGCGGAACCGGTTTTGCCGCCGACTTTGATCTTATAATCTCCGAAAACACCGGCGCCCGTACCATCGAGGGTCACGCTCAGCATGCCTTGTCTGACATAATTGATATTTTTAGGGTCCAGTTCCACCGTCCCTGCCACTATCGGCTCGTCAGCCAACAGCGTCCGGGTTCCGTCTTTGGAGACCACTTGTTTGACGATACGCGGCTGATAACGGATGCCGCCGGTGCAGATGGTCGCGATGTAGTTGGCCAATTGAAGCGGCGTAAACAGGTTGTCGCTCTGTCCGATGGCGGCCTGCAGTGTATCGCCGGGCACCCATTTCTGGCCGATGGAAGAGCGGTAAGTGACGCCCGCTACGATGCCGGCGCTCTCGGGGAGGCCGATGCCGGTCTTCTCGCCGAGCCCGAACGATTTGGCATAATTCTCGATGACCTGAATCGTGGTCCTGCGGCCCACTTCAAAGAAATAAAAGTTGCAGGAAACCGCGAGCGCATGTTCCAGCGAAATCCACCCGTGTGTCCCCAGGCATTTGGGCTGATAATCTTCGTAGTAGGTGTAAATATGGGTGCAGTCGATCTGGGTGCCCGGCGTGATGGTGCCGGTCTCAAGCGCCGCAAGCGACACCAGCGGCTTGTAGGTCGAGCCGGGCGGATAAACGCCCTGAAAGGCGCGGTTAAAAAGCGGCTGATTAACCGTATTCAAAACCGCATCATAATCTTTGAGCAGGTCATTGATGCTGTAGGTCGGATAGTTGGCCGCAGCCAACACATCTCCGGTGCCGATCTCGATCACGACCGCAGCACCCGCGTCGGCGTCGGCGCCCTGATTGTCGCCGTAATTCCCCTTTTCGGCAATCTTCTTGATGGTCTCAGCCAGCGAGTCCTGCGCCGCCTTCTGCAGATTACTGTCGATGGTCAGGACCACGGTTGCCCCGGGAATGGGGGCCCTGGCTTTTGTCACTGCCGTCTCCGGGTCGTCGGAGTTGGTGACGGTTGTTCCGTTCGTTCCTCGCAGATAGCTCTCCGTCATTTTCTCCACGCCGCTCTTTCCGACCTGGTCGTCGAGTGAATAACCCTGTGTTTTAAGCTCACTGTATTCCTCGGCATAGATCGGGCCGGTATAGCCGATGACATGGGCGGCGATATCGGGCATGTAATAAGTGCGTTCGGGTACCGCGGCGATATAAATTCCCGGCAATAATTCATTCTGCTCCTTGACTGCCGTAATCGTCGCCATCGAAACATTTTTCGCAATCGAAATCTGCTTATAAGAGGAAAACCCGCCGATCTCCATCTCATAACGAACACCCATGACCGTGCGCGCATCGGCTGCGGAGAGTCCGGTCAGATCATATCGCCCGGCCAGCGCGTCAAAACAGTTCTGCGCCGTGGCGTAGGGCTGTTTGTTTAAAAATTCCTTTAATTTGGCGACATCGTCGTCCCGGTCGGGCATAAACTGCGGATTCGCAAAATCCCCGTTCAGGGGCAAGCTCTCGGAAAGTATTTCGTTGTTGTCCGCAAGGAGTTTACAAAGCCGAAGAATGACTTCGATGCGCTTTTCTCCGTCGCTGCCCGACGGAAAACTCCCGCGCCGGATGATTACCGAATAGCTCATGCTGTTTCCGGCGATGATCCTGCCGTAACGGTCGGTGATCTCGCCGCGCGCGGCTTCGACGCTGATGGTTTTTTCCTCGCTCTGTTTGGCTTGCGCCGCGATGACGTCGGTCTCGATGATCTGGAACTGCGCAAACCGCCCCGCAAGGACCGCGAAAAGCACCACCGTGACGGTGATGATCGCGATCATGCGTATGTTTGCGGTTTTTTTGCCCATATAGAAACCTCATCCCGATCCGGATGTTTTATCCGGTTCTGCAAAGCTGAATTTGTGCCCTTCTGCCGACACGAAAAGAATAAAAACCCCGTCCGGGAGATAAAATACTTCCCGATTTAATCGCTCAGCCGGTCATAACGGGTTTTGATCCAGACGACCAGCCAATAAAGCGGTGCGATAAACAAAACAGTGTATAAAATTGAGGGGAGAGTGCGCGACCAAAGCGAAAACGCGGTTCTGTCGATTCCGGCAAGCCAAACAAACAGCACCCATTCGAAAAATTTGATTAAAACTGTTGCTGCGGTCCCCAATAAAAGCGCGGTCGCAAGATTGTTTCGCATTACGGTTCGAATCAGAACACCGGTAAAAAAACAAAAAATGACCATCGCGAGCGGAAAATATCCGGCCGTTCCCATATGGATGATATCGAAAAAAATTCCGCACCCGAGTCCGAAATAGGCGCCTTTGAACGGCCCTTCGCAGATAGCGGCCAACAGCGCCCAAACGAGCAGAAAATTCGGCCTTGCGCCGTATATCGCGGGCAAAAACCCCGCGCTTTGAATCAAAAAGAACAAAAATCCGAGTCCGCAGTACCAGAGCCACTTGAATAATCCGGTGCGCGTCGAAAACCCCTGTTCCATCGCAATTACCTCGAAGCCGTGCCGGAGGAGGTTTGTCCCGGAGACGTTTGTCCGGAGACCGGATTTTGTGAGGCTGTTACGGAGGAATTCGTCGGCCCGGCTTCGGGATTGAAGCCGACGACGACAAGAACGTCCTTCAGTTTCGAAAAATCGGCCGACGGCGTCAATACTGCATCCATGGCAAGCCCCTGATCGTCCGCGACGACCCGCTGCACGACTCCCGCGACAAAACCCTGCGGAAAGATACCGCCGAGTCCGGAGGTTACAACGATATTGCCGACCGCAATCAAACTGCCTTTCGGTAAGTACGCGAGCTTAAACAACCCCTGCGCTGCGAGTGCGCTGTCGCCGGTCAGAACGCCGAAATCGCCTGAGACGATGTCGTATCCGCCGATATTGCAATCGGGTGAGAGCAGGGTGGTAACCTTGCTGTGGTTATAGGAGACCTCGCTGACATACCCGACGACGCCCGCCGTCGTGACGACGGCGTCTTTTTCCTTGATGCCGTCTTTGCTGCCTTTATTGATGGTAAACGTCCCGTAATATTCTCCGCCGTCGCCGCTGATGACGGTTGCGCCGGTCATCTTCAACTCCGGCCGCTGTTCGGTGATGCCCACGATCTGTCGCAGTTGATCGTTTTCACGCTTCAGTTCATCATAATCGGCAAGCTGCTGCTGCAATTGCGCAACCTGCGCTTTTAATGCCTCGTTTTCTGCCGCGGTTGCGGTTTTATCGGAGAAATAGACGCCGAGTCCGGAGAATCCGCCTTTGAGTGCCGAGGCGAAACTTTGAAACGGAGATGTCAGGTTTCCGAGCCAGTCGGACGGCAAAGGAAGATTGCGGCCGCTCGCGGCGCTCCCGATCAAAAGACCGGCAATCACCACGACGATCGCAACCAGAATTTTAAACGCTCTTCCCTTGAAAAACTCCTTCATCCTCGGCTCTCCAATCCGGCTGGGACAGGTCGTTTAACGCAGCCGCGAACTGCGGGTGTCGGAAATATGCTCGTAATATTCCAGCGCTTTCCCCGCGCCCTCCGCCACACAGTCGAGCGGGTGCTCTGCGATATGAACCGGAATTCCGGTGTCCATGTTGATAAACTTGTCGATGCCGCGCAGCAAAGCGCCGCCCCCGGTCAGCATCATGCCGCTGTCGATGATGTCCGAAGCGAGTTCCGGCGGGGTGACTTCAAGGGTCGACCGGATCGTCTCGAGGACGGCAGCCAGCGGTTCGGAAAGCGCCTCGCGCACTTCCACCGCGGTGATCGTAATATTCTTGGGCAGCCCGTCCAACAGGTTGCGCCCTTTGATATCCATGCTTCCGCTCTCCTCTACCGGAAATGCGGAGCCGATTTTGATCTTGATGTCTTCGGCGGTACGCTCACCGATCAGAAGGTTGTATTTTTTCTTGATATACGACACGATCGCGTCATCGAACGCGTCTCCTGCGATCCGGACCGATTTGGCGGTGACGATGCCGTTCAGGGAGATCACGGCAACCTCGGTCGTGCCGCCGCCGATGTCGACAACCATGCTTCCGACCGGCTCGTCGATGGGAAGGCCTGCTCCGATAGCAGCTGCCATCGGCTCTTCGATGACCTTGGCTTCTTTTGCGCCCGCCTTCAGCGTCGCTTCATGCACACTGCGCCATTCGACCTCGGTCACGCCGGAAGGTACGCAGACCATCACGCGCGGACGGCTCCAGAAACCGCTGCCCGAGACTGCGCGGATAAAGTGCTGAAGCATGCTCGCGGTCACGTCGAAGTCCGCGATGACGCCGCCCTTGAGCGGGCGGATCGCCTCGATGGAGCCGGGCGTTCTTCCGATCATCTCTTTTGCCGCGGTACCGACTGCTTTCACCTCATCGGTGCGCACGTCGAGCGCGATGACCGACGGCTCACGCAGCACGATTCCCTTGCCCCGGACGTGTACCAGCGTGTTTGCGGTGCCGAGATCGATGCCGATATCCTTTGTAAACATTGTTTTCTCTCCCTTTATTGATCAAAAAATCGGAAATAGAATATTCCTGATATATTATAGTACATTCGACTTGTTTTAACAAGAGTTTTGCCCGGTGCCTGCATACTGAACCCGGGTTAATTCTGACTGACTTTCATTTTCAAATACGCGGTGATGAATCCGTCGAGCTCGCCGTCCATGACCGCGTTGATGTTGCCCATCTCGAAATCGGTGCGGTGATCTTTGACCATCGTGTAGGGCATGAAGACGTAGGAGCGGATCTGGCTGCCCCAGGCGATTTCCTTCTGAACCCCCTTGATGTCGGCGATGTTTTCAAGGTGCTGTTTTTCTGCGATGTCCACGAGCTTGGAACGCAGCATTTTCATGGCCGTGTCGCGGTTTTGGTATTGACTGCGTTCGGTCTGGCAGGAGACGACGATTCCGGTCGGAATGTGGGTGATGCGAATCGCCGACTCGGTTTTGTTGACGTGCTGACCGCCCGCGCCGCTGCTTCGGTAGGTATCGACCTTTAAGTCCTCGTCTCGAATTTCCACGTCGAGATCATCCGAAATTTCGGGCACAACCTCAATCGCTGCGAAGGAAGTATGTCTTCTTCCGGAGGCGTCAAACGGCGAGCAGCGTACCAGCCGGTGCACGCCGGATTCGGACTTGAGATATCCGAATACGTTTTCGCCGGTGATCAGAATCGAGGCGCTCTTGATTCCGGCTTCTTCTCCGTCCTGATAATCGAGAATCTGATATTTATAACCGTGCCGCTCGGTCCAGCGGGTGTACATGCGGTAGAGCATCTGCGCCCAGTCGTTGGACTCGGTGCCGCCCGCGCCGGGGTGGAAGGTCAGAATCGCGTTGCTGTTGTCGTATTTACCCGAGAGAAGCAGCGTGAGTTTTTTCTCTTCCAATTTCTTTTCATACGCCTCGACAGCGGCCTTGACCTCATCGAGCATAGACAGATCCTCGGTCTCATTGCAGATCTGCGCCAGCGCGACGCAGTCTTCGTAATCGTTTTTGAGCTTGTCACAGGAAGCAAGTTTTGATTTTATCCCGCCGATTTTTTTCATCAGTACCTGAAGACCGGCGACATCGCTCCAGTATTTTTCGTCATGAGTCTGCTGTTCCAATTCGGCCAGTTCCGCCTTGAGCTTTTCATAACGGACCGCTTCAAGGTATTCGGTCAATTCCGGCTTTTTGTTTCGTAACAGAAGTAAAATTTCTTCATATTGCAGCATTTGTTTCAATCCTTTCGGTATTGCGATTTCTATTTTTGTTGTTTTAAATATTGTTTCTGCGTGCGTTTTTGTCTCATTCATGTTAAATATTATACCGCTTTGCCTCTGGACATCCGCTTATCGCCCATGATATAATGAAGGCAATTAAGGGGGCATCATCATGGAAAAGGGCCGTTTTTTCGCACTTTTATCCCGTATGAAATACATCGGCCGCTGGGGTCTGATGCGAGGAACGCGAACCGAAAACCTCTGCGAGCACTCGCTTGAGACCGTGTACATCGCTCACGCGCTGGCCGAGATTCATAATACGCTGGGCGAAAATCCGGTTGACGTGAAAAAAGCGGTGCTGTACGCCGCCTACCACGATGCGCAGGAAGTCTTTACGGGCGATCTTCCGACGCCGGTGAAATACCGAAATCCCGAAATCCGCAGCGCTTATAAAGCGGTGGAGCATGCGGCGTCCGAACGGCTTCTCAATTCGCTTCCCGACGACCTCCGGTCTTCCTACGAGCCGTTTTTGCACCCGGACCCAAGCTGTTTAGAGTGGAAACTCGTCAAAGCGGCGGACAAGCTCTCAGGCCTGATCAAATGCCGCGAGGAACTCTCTTTCGGCAACCGCGAATTTGCTGCCGCGGAGAAGGCGCAGCTTGCGGCGATCAAGGAATTAAACTTGCCGGCAGCGGAGCTCTTCGTGAAAAAATACCTGTCGTTTTACGCCGAATCGCTCGACGATCTGCTCGAGACCTGAATTCAAAACCGTTTCAAGACATGCCTCGAGGGCTGATGGTCTCCATCAGCCCTCGTGAATTTCTGTCGTCAGAGTCCCGGCTCGGGTGCGGGATTGCCGAACATGGCGCGGAATTCGTCGCCGGAGATCTTCTCGTCAATTAACAGCCGTTCGGCCACACGGTTGAGAACATCTGTATGCTCGGACAAAATTTCTTTCGCACGGTTGTAGCAGCGGTTGATAATGCCGTGAATCTCCTCGTCGATCTGAGCCGCAATGGCTTCGGAGACGTTTTGGGTATGGGTGAAGTCTCGGCCCAAAAACACCTCTTCGCCGGAATCGAAACAGACCGTGCCGAGTTTTTCCGAGAAGCCGTATTTGGTGACCATGTCCCGGGCGATATGCGTCGCGCGCTGAATATCGTTCGATGCGCCGGTTGAGATGTCGTCGAGCATCAGTGCTTCTGCCACACGGCCGCCGAGCAGTGATGTCACATCGTCGGTCATCTCGCTTTTGGTGAGTTGGCTCTTGTCTTCTGCCGGAAGATAGGAGGTATATCCGCCCGCCATCCCGCGAGGGATGATTGAAATTTCATGCACGGGGTCTTGGTTAGGCAGGAAATAGCTGACGATGGCGTGACCGCCCTCGTGATAAGCCGTCAGTTTGCGGTCCTTTTCGGTGACTTTGCGGCTGCGTTTTTCGGGGCCCATCATTACCTTGTTCTTGGCATCTTCGATGTCGTCGTTGGTGATGGCCTTGTGCTTTCTGCGGGCAGCCAGCAGCGCCGACTCGTTCAGGATGTTTTCAAGATCGGCGGGCGAGAACCCGACAGTGGTCTTTGCGATATTTTCGAGGTTGACGTCGGCCGCAAGGGGTTTGTTTTTGGCATGAACTTTTAAAACCGCTTCTCTGCCCACGACGTCGGGCATATTGATCACGATCTGCCGGTCAAAACGACCTGCGCGCAGCAGTGCCGGGTCCAAAACATCCGGACGGTTGGTTGCCGCGATAATCACAACGCCCTCGTTGATGCCGAAGCCGTCCATCTCGACGAGAATTTGGTTGAGTGTCTGTTCGCGTTCGTCATGGCCGCCGCCGAGACCTGCGCCCCTGCGTCTGCCGACCGCGTCGATCTCATCGATAAAAATAATGCAAGGAAGGTTTTTCTTGGCCTGCTCGAACAGGTCGCGCACACGCGACGCGCCCATACCGACATACATCTCGACGAAGTCGGAGCCGGATACCGCGAAGAACTGAACCCCCGCTTCACCCGCGACAGCTCTTGCAAGCAGCGTTTTACCGGTGCCCGGAGGCCCGACGAGCAAAACGCCCTTTGGCACTCTTGCGCCGAGCGCGGTATACTGGCCGGGGTTTTTGAGGAATTCGACCACCTCGGTCAGTTCCTCTTTTTCCTCGTCCGCGCCCGCAACGTCGTCGAAAGTGACCTTGCGTTTTTCGTCGGACGCTGTCTTATATCTGGCCTTGCCGAAATTGGCGATTTTCCGTCCGTCGCCGCCCTGTTGGCGCATCATGAAATAATAAAATGCGAACATCGCACCGATGAGCAGGACATACGGAATCATCGAGACCCACCACGCGGTTTGAGCCGCCGGCGTATAGTCGAACAAAACCGGGTTTTTCGCGCCCTCGGTGGTTGCGTTGTATTCGATGGCATCGGCTCGGTACTGCGCCGTGTCTTCCAAAAACAGCGTGATGCTCGGGACCTTGTAGGTAATCGGTTCCTTGGGTTTGTCTTTCAGGGTGACGACCAATTCGCCGGTTCCGAAGTCCAGCGTGTGTGAGGCGACCTGATCGTTCTGAAAATAATTGAGTATCTGTGAATAAGTGGTCTTCTCCTGATTGCCGAGTCCGTTGACCATCCATGAAATCATCAGAAGAATCCCGAGGCAGACGGCTCCGTAAAGGAAAATCCGTTTGAATTTGGTCATTGTCTGTTCCGTGCCTTTCCGGCAGTGCCGAATCAATAAATTGCAACACTTGCGGTTACACCGTAAGATAGTATGTCTCCGGGAAGCGGTCTCTATCAGAGATTATTTTTCGTAAACCGAGGGCTTCAAAATCCCGATGTAGGGCAGATTGCGGTATTTTTCATCATAATCGAGCCCGTAACCGACGACGAATTCGTCCGGAACGGTGAAGCCGACATAATCTGCCTTGATGTCGGCCTGTCTGCGCTCGGGTTTATCGAGCAGCGCGCAGATTTTAATGGTCTTTGGCCCGCGCAGCGCGAGGGTCTTTTTGAGATAGGAGAGGGTCATTCCGCTGTCTAAAATATCCTCGATGATCAGCAGGTCGAAATTTTTAAGCTCGAGGTTCAGATCTTTGATGATCTTGACGACACCGGAGGTCTTCACCCCGGAGCCGTAGCTGGACACGCACATAAAATCGATGGAGCAGGGGATGTCGATATTGCGCATCAGATCGGCCATGAACACGACCGCGCCTTTGAGCACGCTGACAAGCAGCAGATTTTTTCCGCGGTATTCCTCGCTGATCTGAGCGCCCAGTTCGGCGACCCGTTTCGCAATTTGTTCCTCGCTGAGGAGAATGTTTTTAATGTCGTTTTTCAAAAGGCCTGTCTCCTTTTTGAAGAATTTAACCGATCTCGACGGACATTGCCGTACAGCCCGTAACGACCGTATATCGCTCGTCCGTGCCGAATCGCTCGACAAACACCGGCCCGTTGTCGTCTGCGATGACGATCAGTCGGTTTCGCATCGAAATCGGAACTCCGTACTCGTTGTACCATTTTTTCAGCGGTTTCCCGATGCCGTTCGAGCGGAAATAATCTCCGGGCATACGGCTTCGAGCCACGAGCTGTCCTGTTATTTTATCACAATTCAGTGAAGAAATAAAGTGCAAATTGTTGTTTTTTTCTTCGTTTTGGCAGATTTTAAGGGTGATTCTGCGTCCGTTGATCCAATTCTCGCCCACCCCGAGGACAGTCGGTACCATCTCGTGCACCTCTTCGCCGGAAGTCAGCAGTCCCTTGCAGGCGTTCAGCCGGATGCCGCAGAGCGTGCGATGGCCGCCGCCGGACTTGATCAGCCGTTCGGCCTCAATGATGTCTTTATAGGTCGGCGACGCCCCTTTTTGCGTAAACCACATTGCAATCGCACGGGTCCGCACCGGAACGCCTGCCGCCGACAAAATCGCACAGCTTGTCCCTGCTTGATTTTTCGCCTCAGCAAGCAGCGCCTCCGCTGCCGCAGAGAGATAATCATCATCTTCCCTCAAAAGCTGCGCAGTGCGCGCCGCGCATTCGACCGCCGCCGGGTTTAAAGATGTGAGTACCGGCAGAACCTTGTGACGGATGACGTTTCGCGAGCAGTCATCGGTCAGATTCGTGCTGTCGATGACATATAAAATGTGATTTTCCTTGCAGTAATTCAAAATTTCAGCCCGGGAACAACAGAGCAGGGGCCTCGCGATGTTGTCGCGGCGCGGCGGAATGCCGCCTGCGCCCTTCAGCCCGCTGCCCCGAATGATATTCAATAACATGGTCTCCAAATTGTCGTCGCTGTTATGCGCGGTCAAAATCAATGAATGATCTTTTTCTGCTTCTTGTGCTAAAAACCGATAGCGCAGTTCGCGTGCCGCGGCTTCGAGCGAAAGCCCTTTTTCCTTTGCGAGCGCCCGCGTATCGCCCTCTCCGAGCGTGAATTCCACGCCTTTTCTTTGGCAGATCACGCGGCAAAATTCCGCGTCCCTTCGGGCCTCGTCCCCGCGCAGTCCGTGATTAAAATGCGCAGCCCGAACCGCGCCGCCGTGCTCTGCGGCATACTTACAGATAAAATCCAGCAGCGCAGACGAATCCGCGCCGCCGGAGAAAGCAGCCAAAAATCGGTCGTATTGGGCAAAAAGCCCGTTTTTTTCGATGAATCCCGTGATTTTTTGAATCATTGCTGCGGTTGATTACTCTCAAAAGCCGCCGAGACGAATTTCGTGATTTTGCTCTGGTAATACAGGTTGATCGTGCTGGTCGGGCCGTGCCGGTTCTTGCCGATGATGCATTCGGCCTGATTGCCGGACTCAGCTAACGGATCGTAATAATCTTCGCGGTATAAAAACATGACTACGTCGGCGTCCTGCTCGATCGAGCCGGACTCGCGCAAGTCGGAGAGCACCGGGCGGCGGTTCTTTGCGCCGCGCTGTTCGGTTCCGCGTGACAGCTGCGAAATCAAAATGACCGGAACGTTCAGCTCTTTTGCCATCACTTTGGTGGCGCGGGTCATCTCACTGACTTCGACTACGCGGTTTTCAATGCGCCGCCCGCTCTGCATCAGCTGCAGATAATCGATGATCACCAGCGCCAGATCCGGAATTCTGCGCAGCCGCGCTTTGATCTCGCTGATCGTGATGCCGGCGGTATCGTCGATGAAAAACGGCATTTTTGCCAACACGCCCGCAGCGGCGGCAAAGCTTGTCCACTCGTCCCCCGAGAGCTGGCCGGTCAGGATCGACGAAAGCGGTAAATTTGCCTCCGCGGCGATCATGCGCTGTACAATCTGTTCTTTGCTCATCTCCAGCGAGAAAACGCAGACCGCGCCTTCTCCCGAAGCCGCGATGTTCTGTCCGATATTGATCGCAAACGCCGATTTGCCGACGCCCGGGCGGGCCGCAAGCACGACCATATCCGATTTGTTGAGTCCTGACAACGCCCGGTCCAGATCGCCGTAGCCGGTCGCGATGCCGCGGATGCTCTTTTTGAGCTTTGCGCGCTGGTCAATCTCGTCGAAAACGTCGGTTAAAATGTTCTTGACCGGTACAAGGCCTTTGTAGTCGCGGCCCTGCCGGATATCGTAAATGCGCTGTTCGGCGCGCTCCAGGACGAAATCGGCCTCCTCGGTGCCCGAAGAAATGCTGTCGATGGTATCTTTCGAGGCCGCATACAGCGTACGCATGTAATATTTGTCGAGGACGATCTTGATATAGGCCGTCACATTGGACAGTGTCGGCACGATGCTGCATATTTTCAGTAAGTACTCCTTGAGCTCCTCATTGGCCATGTCGGTCTCGCCCGACAGGGCGTTCAGCACGATGATAAAATCGGGTTTTTTGGCGGTCTCAAAGGCATCCTTAATCTCGTTGTAAATCTTACGGTGCAGCGGATAATAAAAATGTTCCTCACGCAGCCGTTCGAGCACCGTCGTCAGGCATCCGTCGTCGAGCAGAGCACTGCCCAGCACCGCTTGTTCGGCTTCGATGCTGTATGGCATGCCCGGCACAATTTCGATCTGATAAAAATTTTGTTTTGCCGCTGACGATGCAGAATATTCCGCGGAACTCATGAATCCGCCCGCCCTTTCGTCCGGATTACTTCTCTTCCTGCTTGGTCACTTTCAGATTGACGGTCACCGCCACCTCGGGATGCAGCTTGATGCTTGCCGCATAATCGCCGTAAGTCTTGATCTCGGGGATCGTAATCCGCTTTTTGTCAACCTCAATGCCGGTCGCCGCGGAAATCGCCTGCGCGACCTCAGCGGAAGTGACCGCGCCGAACAACTTGTTTGTGCCGCCGCGCGCTTTGATCTCAACAGTCACACCGTCGAGTTTTGCGCCGTGATCGATTGCCGCCTGGCGCTGTTCTTTGGCATGATGTTCGAGCGACGCCGTCTTTGCGGCGACTTCCTTTAAAATCTCGGCGGTGGCCTCGATCGCCATGCCCTTCGGTATCAAAAAATTGCGCGCGTAGCCGTCTTTTGCGTTGATGATTTCGCCGGCTTTTCCGACGCTCTTGACGTCGACTTTCAACATGACTTTCATGTACTCTTCCCCTTTCAAACTCGCCTGCGGTCAGTTTTGGGTCTCGTTCTCTTCTGTGTCTGTATCCGTTTCGTTCCCGGTATAAGCCCCGATTACCCGTTCGAGACGCCTGAATGCGGCATACCGCCCGACACCCGGAAGCTGTGCCGCCGCCATGACGGAGTTCCCTCCGCCGCCCAACTGCTCCATGATCTCCGCGACATCGAGCCGCCCGTCGGAACGAGCCGAAATGCAGGCTTCACCTTCGCCTCTGTAGACGACAAAAGACGCCTTGACGCCCTTGATCGTCAGCAATTCGTTGGCGGCCTGAGGGGCCAAAACGCGGATTCCGGGCTTATTTATGCCCGCAACCGCGATTGCGCAGCCTTTTAACATCTTCGCCGAGAGCACCAGTTTCGTGCGTTGGCGGTAATGATCCAAACTGCAGCCGAATAAGTTTCGGGTATCGGTGATATCTGCGCCCATCGCGAACAGGGAACCGGCTACGAAAAAGGTTTTCGGCGTGGTCTTCTGGGTAAAATTGCGTGTATCCAGCATAATTCCTGCAGCAAGCGCCTCACATAATACCGTCGAGGGCGTCATCTCGGAATAGGAAATCAGTTCCGCGGCCATTTCGCAGGTCGAAGAAGCGCGTTCGTTATGGATAAACAGACCCTCATAATCGGTCAGATCGCTGCGCAGCTGGTGGTGGTCGACGATGACCGTGCGCTCGCAGATTTCAAATAGGAACGGGCATTCGAGCAGGGAAGCCCTGTTGGTGTCGGTGATCACCGAAAGGACGTCGGCTTTGGCAAGCTCTCCGGCTTGTTCCGGCGAAATGAAAACCTCGCTTTGCTCGGCTTTTTGGATTTTATCGATCAGCGGAACGGCAAGGTTTGTCTCGGTGTTGACGACAATGCGGGCGGTTTTTCCCATCTCCCGCACAAGAGAGTAAATGCCGTAGGCGGAGCCGAGCGTGTCGAAATCGGAGTTTTTATGTCCGCTGACGATCACGGAGTCGGATTCGAGAACCAGCTGTTTCAAGAGGAAAAAAGATTCTTTGCTGCAGCCTGCGATCTCCAATCGGACACCTCCTTGTCTTTTACGTCTTATATGGACATCGCCATGATGATCGGCACCACAATCGGGCTTCGCTTCATGGAGAAATAGATGCGCTTGGAAAGGGCTTCTTTGATTTCATTGCGGTAGATGTTGATGTCATTGACATCGCGTTTAGCGAGTTCTTCGATGATCCGGACCGCCTCGGCGCGCAGAGTTTCGAGCAGCTGTTCGGACTCCTTGACAAAGACGAAACCCCTTGAAGTAATCTCGGGCCCGACGACAAGCCGCGGGTTCATTATATCAATTACGGCAGCCACCGTCAAGATACCGTCCTGCGACAGCAGACGCCGGTCGCGCAGCACAACCGATCCGACGTCGCCGACACCGAGGCCGTCGACATAGACCCTTCCGGCCGGGACGCTTCCGACGACCGAGATGCCGTTTTTTCCCGCCTCGATGATCGCGCCGTTTTCGCCGAGCAGAATGTTTTTGCGCGCAATACCGACCGTCTCGGCGGTTTCCGCATGTTTTTTCAAATGTTTGTATTCGCCGTGCACCGGCATAAAGTAAGCCGGTTTTGCCAGCGAGATGATCATTTTCTGTTCTTCCTGGCAGGCGTGGCCGGAGACGTGGACGTCGTACATGCGCTCGTAAATCACTTCCGCGCCGAGTTTTAAAAGCCGGTTGACGATCTTGGTGACCATGCGCTCGTTGCCCGGAATCGGAGTCGCCGAGATGATGATGAAATCACCCGAATCGACCTCGACTTTGCGGTGGTCCGAAAAAGCCATGCGTGACAGCGCGGACATCGGTTCGCCCTGGCTTCCGGTGGTGATTAACACCAGCTGTTCCGGCAGGTAGTTGTTGAGTTCTTCGATATCAACCAACAGCCCGTCGGGGATTTTCAGATACCCGAGCTCCGTCGCAATCGAAAAAGTATTGATCATGCTTCTTCCGCTGACGGCGACCTTCCTTCCGAAGGCTTCCGCCTTGTCGACGATCTGTTGGACGCGATGAATATTCGATGCGAACGTCGCGATGATGATGCGCTTTTTCTCCGCGCGCTCAAACAGGCCGTCGAACGACTGGCCGACCGTGCGCTCGGAAGCAGTATAACCCGGTCGCTCGGAGTTGGTCGAGTCGGATAAAAGCAGCAAAACGCCCGCCTTGCCGAGTTCGGCAATGCGCGGAAGATCGATCATCGGGCCGATGATCGGGCTCATATCGATTTTGAAGTCTCCGGTGTGAATGATGACACCGGCCGGGGTGTAGATCGCAAGCGCGACCGCGTCCGGAATCGAGTGATTCGAAGCGATAAACTCAACTGAAATCTGGCCGAAACTCACGACGTCGCCGGGCGCGACAACACCGAACAACCGTGCGCGCTCAGGGATTCCGTGCTCACGCATCTTACCGTTAACGAGGCCGATGGTCAGTTTGGTGCCGAACACCGGCACGGCGTAATCCTTGAGCAAAAACGGCAGACAGCCGATGTGGTCCTCGTGCCCGTGCGTGATGACCACGCCGCGCAGTTTATCCTTGATCTGATCGATATAGGTCATATCGGGGATGACGACATCGACGCCGAAAAGCTCATCATCGTTCGGGAACGCCTGTCCGCAGTCGATCATGATGGCTTCGTCGCCGTATTCGATGATCGTCATGTTTTTGCCGATCTCCTCGAGGCCGCCGAGCGGGATGATGCGCACCGAAGCCGCCTCGGGGTCGCGTTCGTAATGAAGCTGGCTTCTCGGGAATTTTTTGATTTTATTTTGTCCGACCGATTGCCTGACATCCCTGTCGGATGCAGGGTGCGTAAATTTCGGATGGATTTCCTCTTCTTCATCCGGCAAAGAGGGAGACGGAGCCGGCGTCTTGCGGGATGTCTCTTTGACAGGTTCCTCCGGGACCCGATTTTTCGGCGGGCGGCCCCGGTGCCTCGGCTGCTCGGGATTTTGCGCGGACAGACCGGTATTCTCACGCTCGAACTGCGCGCCCGCAAGCGTGTCATGAATTACCGGCTTTTCGGCAATGTTCTCTTTTTCTCGAACCATTTTAAATTATCCTTTCGCGTTGGGATGCAACGAATCAATCTATATAATGCGGCTCTTGCCTGGCCGCATAATACCAAAACTGCGCAAATACGCCAATTCAAACCACCCTTGTGGAAGTTTCGGTCGGACAAATTTTAATTCTGTCTCGCGCGATAATATTTTACACGACCGCAAAGCGATTGTCAAGCAATTTTTCTTGACATTTTTCGCGGCCCTGTTATAATTTTTTTATTGTTTATTTCCGGAAGAAGGGCAACGATGGGACTTCAAAAAATCTCTTTGGAACAGAGCCGGCTTTTGAGAACGCTTGCGCCCTTCTTTTTTGCCGGAACCCTGTTATCTCCGGCTTTGCTCGCTTTCGACCCGTCGCTGGCCGGCTCGCTTGCGATGCAGATGGGAGGCACCAGCGAGATTGTCGGTTTTCAGAGCGTGGCAGTCTCGGTCTCGGCGCTTGCGGCGCTTGCGACCCCGTTTTTGATCACCCGCTTGAAATCTGCGAAAAAGACCGTTTTGCTCGGATGCCTCGGCATCCTTTTGACCATCCTGCTGTCGGGAGCAGTCACGGCTTTTTGTTTCAACGTGACCGGCGCATGGCTGCTCAATATCCTGATTTTTGTCTACGGCTTATTCTATGCGGGTTTTGTCAGCACCGGAACCGCCGCGCTGACCAAAGCCAACATCCCCTCCTCGGCGTTCACCTTTTTCAGTCCCGTGCAGGTCGCTTCGGCGTTTTTGCTCTCGGCCGCGATGACCTGGACGATGAAACTGATGATCAACGACGGCGGAATGAGCGGACAACTCACTCATCTGGTCATATATGGCGTTTCGGGGGCAATGTTCGCGTCGATATGGGGCATTTACGCCTTTTCACATCTCAGGGACGGTGCGCAGCAGGCCCAAAATGCCCCTGCGGTTTCAAAACAATACCTTGTTGAATTCAAATCCGCTTTCAAAACCAAAAAGGCGTTTCTCTTCTCGGTCTGCACTCTGTTATTCGTAGTGCTCTGGACCTCGCGCGGGCTGTACGTCAGCATCGGTTACGAAACCGATTTTGAAGCCATGACGGAGATGTATCAAAGCGCCGTCACGATTTCGATGATCGTCAAAGCCGCAGCCTTTTTTCTTTTCGGATTTGCTGCAAAACGCTGGGGCAACCGCGCCGTGCTGACTCTTATGGCCGGATTATATGTGCTATTGCCGCTTTTTGCTCTGTTGCTGCCCTTCAGTGCCTATTCTGTCGTAATTGTGCTCGCTAATGCAACAACGATGTCCTGTGTTTTTCTGGTAAATCAGCTTTTTGCCGATTCCGGAGAAGAAAATTATCCGGTTCGCTATATCTTTTTGACGCTGCTTCCGCTGCCCGTCTCGCTGGTAATGCCCGCCGCCGGCAAAATCGCCGAGGCCTCGCCCCGCATTTTTCAATATATCCTTCTCGCGCTGTCCGCATTATTGTTTGTCTTGATGCTTCTCGACTTCTTCCGCGACCGAAAAGAGCACTTCGGCGTCCCTTATCACAAACGCCCGATTCAATAACAGATTTTTTTGCAGGGGTCGGCGTCCTTGCGGTTCATATTCTCGGAAATTCTCAAATCTGAATTCTTAATTTGAATTCGAAAATTTTTAAATTAGTGAATAGCGCTATTCACTCTTCTCTTTTACTTTTTCAGCTGTATACCCGCTGCCGCAGAAAGGAGCCTCCCATGAACGAAAGAGAACGCATCTTATCCCTGCTTTCCGGAAAACAGCCCGACCGGGTGCCCTGGTTCGGGGATCTGTCCTACTGGACGATCTATCTGAGGGCTTCCGGCAATATGCCCGTCCGATACGGCAAAGAGGATTACGCCCTCCACCGCGACCTCGGTGTCGGTTTTTATCTGCAGGGCTATTTCCCGTTTAAAGAAGTGCGTAAAAATTATATCGAGGAAGAAACGCGCCGGGGAAACTCCGTCTGCAAGAAAATCACCACACCCGCAGGCATTCTGACCGGCAGTTCCGTCTACTTGCCCGATTCCTATACCTGGGCGGTCTCCGAGCACTTTGTCAAAGAAGTCGAGGACTTGAAAATCGTCCGGTATATTTACGAAAATACCGAGTATGTGCCCGATTATGAGGAAGCTCAAAACCGGTATGACAAAATCGGCGACAACGGCCTGGTGTTGTGCTATCTTCCGAAATGTCCGTTTATGGAAATGACGGCAATCCTCTCCTCCATAGAACACCTCTCCTACATCATCTCCGACGCCCCGGAGGAATTCGCCGAAACCCTCTCCGTGATGGAAACGGCGCACGACAAAGCCGCGCAAATCGCGCTTGATTCCCCCGCCGAATGCCTGATGATCCCCGAAAACCTTTCCTCCGAAGTGGTCGGCAAGTCCTTTTTCCACGAGTATATGGAGCCCTACGAGCGCAAATGGACCGCGAAAATCAAAGCTGCGGGCAAGTATTCGTTTGTTCATATGGACGGCACACTAAAGGGCTTGCTCTCCGAGGTCTCCGGCACCGGCTTCAGGGTCATGGAGGCGCTCACGCCGAAACCCTGCGGCGATCTGGATTTTGAGCAGATTATCCCCATGGTGCCCAAAGATACGATCATCTGGGGCGGCTTGCCCGGAATGCTGTTTAACGATTTCACTTCGGACGGGGACTTCGACCGCTATGTGCAAAAGCTGCTCCTGATCATGAAAACCGAGCCGCGCTTTGTGCTCGG